>WAOZ01000022.1 GCA_015520975.1 DHVE2 group archaeon
CATAGGAACCACTAGCGGGTTCCTATAACCTCCTGCTACCGAAGATATGCCGTCACATTATGCTGATAGTGCTGGTACTATTGAATTCATAGTACACTCTTTTAAAATAAGGAGTCAAAGCCCCTTTCTAAACCCTCACGGTGCTCTCCAGTTATGGATAATTACTTCTCCCGCTCATTCTCTTCTGCTTCCAAGCTCATTCTTTTTAAGGTGCTCGCTTATGACCTCTATGTGTAATTTTACTCCCCGGTTTTTATCCATCTTTTTTCATGTTTTAAGGAATTCAACTTACCCTCAAGGAATGTAACTCAGTCGTTTTCAGATGATTATCAAACCATGCCGATGTTTATAATGCCCACCGTTCCACGCCGGCTTGCCGCTCCTTGAAGGGGTATTTTTCGTTTTCCGCACCTTATGATCACTTTCCTACAATTAATCCTGCGATCTTGATTAATTTCGTTTTTCAGAGCTATCTTTTGAGTTTAGAAATTTCCGGTAATACTCGTTGAGCAGTTTCCTGATAGTCTTGCCTATCTTTATGTAATCAATCTCTTTGAGATTCGCCAGCGAGACCCTCGCGGACGGATGGAACACTTCAAATCCCCTTCCCGGGAGAAGAACCACACCTGCTTCAATCGCCAGACGCACTACGAATTCCTCGGGCGGAAGAGCCTTAACGAACCACTCTGCAAACTCTTTTCCGTAAAGTTTCTCAGCGAGTTTCTCAGTGTCAAGGAGCGTGTAGTAATACACATAGTTCGGATCGTCCATAGGCTCCATTCCCAGCCCCCTGTAAAGCGCACCGTAACGGCGTCTTAAAACATGCTTTACCGCGTTCTTGTAGCGTTCCTGCTCGTCCATCAATGCGTACAGCGCGAAGAGAACCATCTGCACCTGCTGAGGAGTTGATAAACCTGCAGTGTGCCTCAGAGCAACATTCCTGCTATCCGCAACCAGACGGTCTATGAATCTGAGTTCCCTTGAATTCGAGGTTATCGGCGCGTATCGTTTATCAAGCTCTCCCTGTATTTCTTCGGGAAGTTTTCTGATGAGCTTATCAACGACATTGTTCCTGTGAAGCGCTATCACGCCCAGACGCCAGCCAGTGGCACCGAAGTATTTGGAAAAGGAGTACACAAGAATCGTGTTATGCGGCAAAACTGTGTAAACCGATTTGAACCCATCGGCGAAGGTTGCATAAACATCGTCCGTGATGATTATAAGATCACGCCTCTCGTTTTCAACAATATCTTTCAGTTTCAGCAGAGTTTCATCGTTGAGTTTAACCGAGGTGGGATTTCCCGGGTTCACAAGGAAAAACGCCTTTATCTCAGGATTGCGCAACTTTTCAAGTTCTTGGTCGGGTATCTGATACCCCATTTCCTCATCCGCAACGATTTCTATCATCTCGAGTCTGTATGTATCTAATTTCGGAATCTCAAGGTACGGGCTAAATATCGGCACTGCGAGCGCCACTTTATCCCCTTCATTCAGTATTCTGTTGGCTTTGAGCGATTCGAAAAGATATGCCATGGCCGCAGTTCCGCCTTCCACCGCAAATAGCTGCGTTTCGTCAACGAGTGAGTAACCGAGATCGTATCCGGCGCCCATCTCTTTGAGGAGATACCTCGCAACTATCTTCTCTGTCAGCGGAAGCATTCTTGGAGGCGAGGGATAATCACAGCCGAGATAACCCTGCACCATCTCGTGAAGAAAATCCCCCGCTGAAAAGCCAAGGTAATCACGCACATAGCTCACAGCCGAGTTCAGAAACTCCGTTCCCTTTTCGTTCCAGTGATTTCTCACGAAGATTTCGAACCTCGCTTCTATGCCATCTCTGTCACTGTGCCCGCCAATTATTCCGCCCATGTAGCCGAAATGTCGCTCAGCCTCGCTAAGCGCAAACTCTCCTAGTTGCAAAAATGCGTATCTGGGAACAAGAGCCAGAAAATTCGGGTTGCCCCTGCCCGCGTTGAGCATAATTCTCTCAGATTTCCTGCTCGCGACCTTTATCAAAAGCTCTTTGAACTCAAAGGGACTCAGTTCATCTATCTTCACATTTTTCAGAAGATTTTCCACCTCATCTTTTCTTTTCCTGTGCCTCATCCTGCACACCTCTCAACCATGATTCTATATATCCTAGTGGGTTTTGATATAAAAACTTACGTCCCTGCGCGTTTAAAAAATGAAAAATCAGTGGCTGTGGAACCACGTTGCTATCTCTTTGAGACGCACGATCCTGTGCTGCGGCTTACCGCTCCTCGAAAGATCGTGGTTCTCGCCGGGGAACAGTACTAGTTTCGTATCCCTCTTCTGCATTTTCAGAGCGTAAAATAACTGATACGCCTGCTCCACCGGGCATCGGTAATCCTCCTCGCTGTGTATTATGAGAAGCGGTGTTTTGATGTTTCTCGCATACTTGAGCGGGCTCTTGTCCCAGTAATGCTCAAATCTATCCCACAGATCTGCGCCGCCACCTATCTGATCTTTGTTGAACCATGGTCCTATGTCGCTCGTGCCCCAGAAAGAAATCTGATTGCTTATGCTCCGCTGTGTCACCGCGGCGCGGAAACGATCGGTGTGCCCGACAATCCAGTTCGTCATGAACCCGCCGTACGAGCCACCCGTAACAAAGAGCTTCTCAGCATCCACAGGGTAATGGCTCAGAACATAATCCACGCATTCCATCAGATCCATATAATCCCGCTCTCCATAATGGCCCTGTATCTGCAACGCAAACTTTTCCGAATATCCCGCACTACCGCGCGGATTAGAAAACACCACCGCAAAACCTTCGGAGAGGAGATAATAAAACTCGAACATAAACGCGTATCCGTAAGCGGTTTTGGGTCCTCCGTGAATCTCCAGGACCATGGGTGCTTTTGTTTTCCCGTCGGGTATGAGAATCCAGCCGTCTATTTTTTCACCATCGCTGGCAACAAATGTGAACCTCTCGGGTTGCTTCAATCCTCTGAAAAATCTGTTGAAGTTCGTCAATCTCATCTCTCTTTTCCTCTTCACATACACCTCCGTTGGATAATTCGCATACTGCGCCACGAACACCAGTATATCCTTCGCGTAATCGAAGCACTCGATGCTTCTATCTCCGTCCAGAAATATCTCGCATTTACCTCCGCGATATCTGTAAATCGGCGCTTTTCCACCTTCGGTCACCGTGAAAAGCAGGTCATCATCACCGATCCATTTGGCGCTGAGTCCCCCTGAAAATCGGGAATCAGAGTTCAGCGCATTGCCGTAACTCAGGTCCAGTTCGCAGGCTTTTTCGTATTCTCCTCCATCAATTCCTATGAAATAAAGTCGGGTATGCTCCAGCAAGCTTTTCTTACGGAATTTCAAAAAGACCGCGACTCTCTCGCCATCGGGAGCTATGAGCACTTCGCTTATGCTCGCCTTCCGTGTTGATAGCTTTTTCAATTTCCCATTCTGTACGGTGTAAAGATGCGCACTCCAGGGCTCGGTCTCGTCGTCTATCATAGCGAAAACGACCTTACCATCCCTTACATCCCACGCACCGACGGTAAAATCCCCCTCCGTTATGCGCTCAACCTTTCTTGTCCTTGGATTCAGGCGAAACAGATGTATTCTTCTGTTATAAACAAATCCCTTGCCGTTGAAATAGAACGGAATGCTTTCAATCCTCTTCACATCATCTTCCTCTTTTTTGATGACCGGTGAGGAGTAATATATCCAATTTCCGTCCCATTTGAGTCCCGTAACGCCATCCACCTCAATAAGTTTCTCCGATTCGCCGCCGTCCACCGGGATAATCCGAATCTCCGATTTCTTTTCGTTTCTGCTTACGAATGCCACATATTTACCGTCCGGTGAGAAACGCGGCATAGTATTTTTCGGTCCCGCCGTGAATTTTCTTAGTTTTTTGAAATCGTAGAGATACATCTGGGAGAAGTAATCGTTCTCCTTCTTGCGCATCTTCGCCGCAACAAAAACCACCTTATCTCCCGCTGGGGATATTCGCACATCGGATACCATCCGCAATTTATATATATGTTCAGGTTTTAGGTTTACCATAATAGTTGCATGCGTGTGCAAAAAATAAATGTTTCGGTCGCAAGTGTTTTATATCTGCTTCGCATACACATGATAGCAAGGCGCATGGGGGTGAGATAAGATGATTACTTATAAACTTGAAGCAGAAATGGAATTGGTAGGTAGGCATATCCGCGTCCTCAAAGAGGTGATGAATGACCAGCCAGTCGGCATTATCAAACTATCACAGAAACTTGAACTCCCTGAGCATAAAATCAGATACTCACTCAGGATTCTGGAGCAGGAGGGTTTGATTGAGCCTTCACCAGGAGGCGCAAAAACCACGAGAAAAGCAAAAAAAATGCTGAGAAATCTCAAGGAAGTGCTTAAAAGAATCGAGGAAGAGGCAAGGCAGCTACAGAACGAAATTGATGAAATAATAAACTCATAAATTTCATTTATTTTTTGAAGAGCATTGTTTTCTCCCTTTCGCGCCCGTAAGA
>WAOZ01000023.1 GCA_015520975.1 DHVE2 group archaeon
ACTTACGATTATGCGAAATGCGCATAATCTCTTTGTTATAGGTGTTATTCAGAAATTTTATTACCCTATAACTCATCAGGATGGTTATGGTATTTGAGAATAAAAACCTTACTCCGAGGGAACGATACGAATTGATTGGAAAACTTATAGAGGAGATAAAACTTCGCAAGTACTCGTACAGGACGGGAAAGGCTTATATTCATATTGTTAAAAATTTTCTTCGTTCAGAACTCACGCCCCGGGAGTTCCTTCTAAACTATTACTCGGATAAGAGCAAATCCACGATTCGTCAGGCATACTTTGCTCTGAAATTCTTCTATAACTACGTACTCCACGAGAAATTCAACGAGGAAATACCCCTTGCAAAAAAGAAAGAAAAATTGCCCGTAGTGTTATCCCGGGATGAAGTGAAGAGAATGATTTATAGCACTCAAAACATAAAGCATCGCCTTGTTCTTATGTTTCTATATTATGCTGGAATGAGATTGAATGAAGTGCGCAATATTCGCTGGGAAGATGTTGATTTTGAAAGAGAAATTATTCATATAAAGGTTACCAAGGGAGATAAGGAAAGAGTTGTTTTTCTACACCCTAATTTAAAGAACACGCTGGAGATATACGGGAAAAATAATAGGGGGTACATCTTTATATCGCAGAGGGGAGGAAAATATTCCTCCAAGAGCATTCAATTAATAGTGAAAAACGCAGCCTATAGAGCAAAAATTAATAAAAACGTAACACCTCACACCCTGCGTCACTCTTTCGCCACGCACCTTCTGGAGGGTGGCGCGGATATAAGGTATATTCAGCAGCTTCTGGGACATAAACATCTTAAAACTACCCAGATATACACCCATGTTGCAAATAAGGACATAAAGGAACTCTCTAAACTTCTTTAGGATGGAAAAACCTTTATCAACCCGCCCACATATCCCGACGCATGGAAGAATTACGGGAAATAATAATCAAGTACGCACTTCAAAACGCCTTGCTTCACGATGGAAAAGCAAATTACAAAGCTGTTATGGGAAAAATCATGGCGGAGATGCCCGAACTGCGAAAGAGAGCGAAGGAGCTTATTGATGAGGTTAAAAAAATAGTGGAAGAGGTAAATTCCCTCTCAATAGAGCAGCAGCGCCGCAAACTTGAAGATCTAGCTCCCGAACTGCTCAAAAGGAAGAAAAAAGAGGAGAAAAAGGAGCTTGAGGATCTGCCCGATGTCAGAGGCGAAGTGCGGATGCGCCTTGCGCCGAGCCCCTCCGGGCCTATGCATCTCGGGCAGTCGAGAATGGCGATTTTGAACGACGAGTATGTTAAGAGATACGGCGGTGTGCTGTTTTTGCGAATAGAGGACACGAATCCTCTGAACATTCTCCCTGAAGCATACGATATGATTCCCGAAGACCTTGATTGGCTGGGGGTGAAGATTCATCGAACCGTGATTCAGAGCGACAGATTCCCCATTTATTACGACTATGCGCGAAAACTGCTTGAGATGGGCAAGGCATACATAACCACGGTGCCGGCGGACGAATGGCGTGCCATGAAACTGAAGGGATTGCCTGTGCCAGATAGAGACCTTCCACCCGAGGAGCAGTTAGAGCGATGGGACAAAATGCTCAACGGCGATTACAATGACGGCGAAGCGGTTTATGTTGTGAAAACTGATCTGCAGCATCCCAACCCTGCGATAAGGGACTGGGCAGCGTTCAGGATAATAAAAAATGTCGAACATCCACGAGTGGGGAATAAGTACATAGTTTATCCTCTTATGAATTTCTCCGTCGCTGTGGATGACCATAAACTGGGCCTGACGCATGTGCTTCGCGGCAAGGATCATCTCAACAACACCTATCGTCAGATGTACCTGTATGATTATTTCGGATGGCGCAAGCCCGTGTACATTCATTACGGATGGGTTACTATGAAAAACACCATTCTTAAGACCTCTCTGATTAAGGAAGGCATAAAAAATGGGGAGTTCAGTGGCTGGGATGACCCACGTCTTGGAACACTGAGAGCCCTTGCAAAGCGCGGTATACAGCCGGAGGCGATACGCCGTTACTGGATTCAGGTTGGACTGAAAGAGGTGGACATTGAATTTTCTTGGGACAATCTCTACGCTTACAACAGAGAGATAATAGACCCCATCGCAAAACGCTACTTCTTTGTATGGGATCCTGTGAGATTGAAGATTGAGGGTGTGAAGAGTCTCCACGGTCGCGCACCGCTGCACCCGTCCGCCGATATGGGTTATCGTGAGTATCACCTTGAATCACCAATTTTCGTGAATATTTGCAGGGATGATTATGAATCAATCAAAACCGGCGAATTTTTCAGGCTAAAGGATCTGTGCAATGTGATTAAAAGGGACGGGTATTTGGAATATGCGGGCAACGACCTTCAGGAAATTAAAAAAAGAAACGCGAGGATAATACACTGGTGTCCGAATGAGAGTGTTGAATGCAGAGTGTATATGCCCGACGGCACGCTTAAAAGCGGTTATGCGGAGAGTCACGCGCTTGATTCTGCAGGCAAGGTGGTGCAGTTTGAGAGATTCGGATTCACTAGAATATTCAAAGAGAACGGAAAACTGGTGGGATACTTTGCCCACCGCTGATATTTTTTAAAAACTTTAAGGAGAAACGCTCACGAACTGGGGAAACTTTTTAAGAATGATAACATCGCCCACAGCCTTTACCCACCGATATGGAACAACCACAGGCACGCCATCTTCCACCAGAAGCGGATTCGTTTTTTCAACATACAGTCCGTAAACCTTCTGCTGTGCAATATCCAGCAGCACATCTTCTATCGTACCGAGAAGATATCCCTTGTCGGTGTATATTTCGAGACCTATAAGCTCCGTTGCCTCAGTCATCATTTTAATCCCCGAGGAGTATTGGTATGCTATTATTTAAAATCTTCTCTCGGTGGAAGCACCGTAGGGATTCGATGCATGATTGATAATATCGGTGTGATGAGAGAGATAGTAAGTATTAAATAGTATGTCATCTGTGGCACATCAAGGGGCGACTGAAAAGCGCTCTTTTATAAATCAGGTGAATAAAATGAAAAAA
>WAOZ01000024.1 GCA_015520975.1 DHVE2 group archaeon
AATACAGGGAGCAGAGAAGTCTGGATGCGTGGTTCTGATGCGCAGACATTGAGGAAAAATTTTATAGAGCGAAGGTATTATGTAATGTGGTGATGTAAAATGGCAGTGGGGTTTGTGCTGATAAGCACCGCACCGGGTAAAGAGCACGAGGTATACAACGAGTTGAAGAAGATACCTGAGATCGTGGAGCTGCATCCGCTCTTCGGAGAGTTTGACCTTATAGCCAAAATAGAGACGAAAGATTTCAACGAGCTCGGAATGATCGTTGTAGAAAAGATAAGAATGATCGACGGAGTGATAGACACAAAGACGCTCACGGGAATCAAATTCTAAGCAGAGGCGATTCCAATGGCGTTTGTCTGGGACTGGATGATTTTTTTGGGCGTTTTTATTTCTCTTCTCGGCTTGACTCTTATCATACTTGGACTTCTAACAGCGTACTTTGGTAGTGGAAAAACCAGAGCGGCAGGACTTATACTCGCTCTAGTTGGATTCGTGATTCCGTTCTTGATGTATCTGTTCGTATGGAGCAAAAAAGTTGGATATTTCACGAATGTGATATTTCTGCCTTCGCTCATGTATATTGGCGCTGGAATAATCGGTGTGGCAATTGGATTTGCAATATTCCTTGGAATAATTATGAAAACTTAAATTTTTTATACCTTTCCTCTATCCCTTTTTATGGGCATATGTGTTTTGATGGGCAGTAAAAGCGATCTGGATAAGGCCAGTAAATCATTTGAAATTTTCAGACGCTTCGGCGTGGATTTCGAAGTGCATGTGGCATCCGCACATCGCACACCCGAATTAGTGGAGAAAATAGTGAAGGAAACAGAGCACGATGTGTTCCTTGTTTTCGCAGGGTTATCCGCGGCGTTGCCGGGATTCGTGGCGGCGCTGACAACGAAACCCGTGGTGGGTGTACCCCTTTCAGGGAAAGTTCCCTACGATTCCCTTCTTTCCATGGTTCAGATGCCGAAAGGCGTGCCTGTGGCGGTGGTGGGTGTGGACAATGTTGTGAACGGAGCGCTGCTATGTGTACAGATACTCTCAATCAAAGACAATGCTCTTATGGAAAAAATAAAAGAATACAGAAACGAAATGAAGGAGAAAGTTTACAGGGACAACCGAGAGGTTGAGAACAATGTTTGACCCACAGATATTTCTTGAAGAATCCGTGAAAAAGCTTCGGGAACAAGTGAAAGGAAGGGCCATCATCGCCTGCTCTGGCGGTGTGGATAGTACCGTTGCCGCGGTGATAGTGAGCAAAGCCATCGGCAGGGATCTCCTAGCTGTGTTCGTTGATACGGGGCTTATGAGAAAAAACGAGGCGAAAAATGTGGAGAAACTGTTCTCCTCGCTTGGTCTCAATTATCGCATCGTGGATGCTTCTAAGGAGTTTTTAACGGCTTTAAAAGGGGTGGTTGATCCTGAGAGAAAAAGAAAAATCATCGGTGCGAAGTTCATAGAGATCTTCGAGAGAATCGCGAAAGAGTTTAACGCAGAATATCTCGTGCAGGGCACGATTGCTCCAGACTGGATAGAGAGCGGTGGCGGGCTGAGAGATACGATTAAATCGCATCACAATGTTGGCGGCTTGCCCGAAAAAATGAATCTGAAACTGGTGGAACCGCTCCGTGACCTTTATAAGGACGAGGTACGAAAACTCGCAAAATTCCTTGGTATTCCAGTACACGAGAGACAGCCGTTTCCCGGGCCGGGACTTGCGATTCGCATCATAGGCGAAGTCACGGAGGAAAAACTCAGAATCGTGAGAGAGGCAAACGCCATAGTTGAAGAGGAGGTTGAAAAGCACTATGATTTTGAGAGCAGACCGTGGCAGTACTTCGCCGTGCTGCTTCCCGTAAAAACTGTGGGTGTGCACGGAGATAAAAGGGTTTACGGTTATACTGTGGCAATCAGAATGGTTGAAAGCCTCGACGGTATGACCGCAGCGTATTTTAAAGTCGATTATTCACTGCTTGACAGAATATCCACGCGCATAACAACTGAGATAAAGGAAGTAAACAGGGTGGTTTACGATATAACAAACAAACCCCCGGGGACTATCGAGTGGGAATAGACTCAATGAATTCCACAGCCTCGTTCAATTTTTCGGTAAGTTCCTCTACCCTCTTAATTTTGAAGGAAAGGTAGAGTGGTGTCAGTTTCATTCCATGCGGTGGCTTCACATTCCTCATATCCTCTACATCTTTGTTATGGATGATGTTTACCTTTACATTGGGTTTGAAGGTTACTATAACATCGTATCCTTTATGTTTAAAATAAATCATTTCTCCTTTTTTCTCCGCGTTGAACGCCTTGCATATCTTTTCCTGCATACCTTTTTTGGATGATAACACGGAGAAAATTGCGTAAAAAATGAGCGCTCCTATAACTGCAATCATTATGACCACGAAAAGTGCATACCAGAATGTCGTGTCGTACATCCACTTGACATCATGGCACCAAATCTTTTATATTTTGTTTTCGCATGAGTTTTTGCCCACCAGCCATGCACCCCCGGAGCCATGATGGGGGAACCACCGGGTGGGCCAAAGTTTTAATATTTTTATGTATAGTTGATTAGCTTGATGATGCCGTACAAAATAGATTTTCAGGATTTGAGACACAGAATTGAAAAACTCGGCTACTCAAAAATACTCTTACAACTTCCGGAGGGGATGAAGATATATGCCACCGAAATAGCGGATGAACTCAGCGATTATGAGGTATTCATATCCGCCAATCCCTGTTATGGCTCGTGCGATATAGAAGTGTATCCTGATTTTCTGACCATACAGTTCGGGCACGCGGAAATACCCAACATAGGTTATCCAGATAACATAATTTTCGTGGAAGCGTTTTCCACAAAGGATTTCAAACCCGTGGCTGAAAAGTTTCTTGAATTATGTGATGCGCGCAGAATCGGCATAGTGGCATCAGTGCAGCATGTCAATGCAGTTCAGGATGTGGCCTCATTCTTTAAATCCCGTGGAAGGGAGGTCTTCATCGGTAAAGGCGATGCGAGAATAAGGTACCCCGGGCAGGTGCTCGGCTGCAATTTCTCAGCGGCAAGAGAGGTTAATCACGAGGTGGATTGCTTCGTATTTTTGGGCACCGGGCATTTCCATGCGGTGGGTGTCAGCATAGCAACGGGTAAAAAGACCTATGTGCTTGACCCATACACGGAAAGCGTGGAAGATGTTGAAAAGATTGCAGATAGAATCATACGTCAGCGATTCGGACTTATCGTGAAGGCTGAAGAGGCTGATAGATTCGGTATAATAGTGAGCTCAAAAATCGGGCAAAGGAGAGTCAGGCTCGCACTCGCGCTAAAGGAAATGATAGAATCCACGGACAGAAAAGCGTATATGATAATGACGGACAATGTCAGACCGGAAAACATGTACTACGATGTGGATGCATATGTTAACACCGCATGCCCGCGCCTCGGCTACGACGATATAAGCCGTTTCAGGAAACCTGTCCTCACACCCATAGAGCTGGAAATAGCGCTCAAATTCAAACTCTGGGAACAGTACGCTTTCGACGAAATCGTGGAGGTAGACAAATGAGATTCGAAGATGACGGCGTGGAAATGATTTTTCATTTCGGACCTCTGAAATCTCTGAAAATAAACAGAAAATACAGATATCTGGAATACGGCAAATGGCAGGTCAAGTTCGACGAGATAAGGGGGTACTGGAAGAATTATAGATTCGTCGGGCGCAAAATGGTTTATTATATAGTTCTGCTCACATCAGATAAGATGGCACCCATCACACCCGAAATGGATGAGTACGATATCAACGAAGTTTATAATTATCTCAAAAAGATAATCCCGCTGGAGGTGAAAAGTTGAGAGATGAATTGAAAAATCTGGCTGACCTGTACTACCTTAAAATTCTCTCCCCGGATATGAAAATAGACATACACTCACTTTCCAGAATATTCTCGGATATAGGCATATACGATGAGAATATCAAAAAACTTGCAAATCTAAACGCGCCTGTGAGCAGAGAGGTTCTTTACTACATTTTCCTGAAGGCGTATGAGGTGGATAAACTGCACACCTTCCTAAATGCACTAAGTGAGTTGGTGGATGTGGATCTGAACGCACTGCAGAAATTCTTGAAGCCCCTTGGACTTGCATATGTGAACGGGCTTTTTAAAAAGGATCTGATTAAAATAGGTGTGCTTGTTTCGGGTCGCGGAACGAATCTTCAGGCCATCATAGACGCTATCGAAAACGGTGATTTGAGGGCGGAGATTGCGGTCGTGGTTTCCAATAAAAAGAATGCATACGCGCTTCAGCGTGCCAAAGATCACGGAATCAAAACGGTGTATTTACCTCCCAAAAAAGACGAAAAACGCGAAGACTACGATAAACGCCTCGCAGAGATCCTGCACGAAAACGGTGTTGCGTTGGTGGTCCTTGCCGGATTTTTGAGAATCCTCTCACCCTGGTTCGTTCATGAATTCGAAGGCAGAATAATCAACATACACCCATCACTGCTTCCGAGTTTCGCAGGTCTTTACGGTGAGAAAGTACATCGAGCAGTCATTGAATATGGCTGCAAGGTTACAGGGTGCACCGTGCATTTTGTGGATGAAGAGGTGGATCACGGCCCCATCATCGTGCAGAAATGCGTTGAAGTTAGCGATGATGATACCCCGGAATCCCTAGCACAGAAGGTTCTGGAGAAAGAGCACGAAGCGCTCGTGGAAGCTATAAAACTCATCGCGGAAGATAAAATAAAAGTCGTGGGCAGAAGGGTTATTCGGAAATAGAGTGTTCTCTGTGCAAAGGCAGTATGAGGCATGATGGCCCGCCAGATCCCTTCACGAATTCCGATAAATCAACTGTCTGCACATTAAAGCCGTAATATCTCAAAATTTCTATTGTCTCGATATTTTTAGATTCGGCTATCACCCTGCGCGCGCCTAAATTGATGATATTGCCGGATATGAACGACTCACATTTGATTCTTATGACATCAAACCCCGCAAGATATTTTTCCGATATGCTCTCGCATGCCAGCACGGTATTATCCCCTATCACGGTCATCGCGCCGCCAAGATGAAGATGCTTTTTCGGCACGGGAACCATTCTCACTTCATATCCATATTTTTCCACGATGCGCTTTATCTGCCGTGCACCTTCCGCATTGGTTCTGCTTGAGAGTCCTATGAAGAAATAGGGATACGCGGGAATCAAATCTCCGCCTTCCGCTGTGCCCGGATGTTTCACCTCACCTATTTTTTCGAGGTTCATATCTCGCAGTATTTTTGCCATCCATCGCTCTTCTCCTCGCCGGGTTTCAAGCCCCATACGCAGCTGTATAAATGAATCGCCGAGCGACAGCGAGGTATCCATGGTGAAAATGGAATTCGGATGCCCTTCAAGCTCCGGAAGTTCAATCACTTCCGCACCGTTATTTCGCAGCAATTCTCTTAGCTTTCTGTGCTGTTCTATGGCTCTATCCGGATCTGAGCGCTGCCTTATGTTGTGCTTCTCAGTCTCAACGACATTAAAATACTCTTTTTGAGGAGGACAAACTACTACTTTTTTGAGCAACCAGCCTTCGTTGAATCTCGCATTCGGCATGATTGTTCCATGGCACACCGCTTTATATGGATTTTCCCAAAATTTCCGACACTTCTGAAGTTTCAAAGCAACTTTTAATTTGAAGAACCGTTGAAATAACCCATTGATGAGGAATAGTAATATATTTCCTCGGCAATACCTGATAGATGCCTGAAAAGGATGTTTCAGATTTGTATGTTTATGGCGCCGCCCTCATTGCGAGGGCTATGAGCATCAAATACCTTCACGGGGAGCATGGATTGACGAAAGTTATGAACGAAATGAGAGAAAGGGGTTATAATGGCCCCTCTGATTTCAGAACTCTTAAATCCAGGGACAAGTATCCGTTCGCATACTCGCTTCTATCTCTGGAAGTTTACAGAGATTTGTTCGGAGAGGACAAGTTGCTGTTTATGGCGAGAAAGGCGTTTCATATTATGGAGACCGTAGGCAGGCATGTCAACATACCCAGAGAACCGGAGTATCTTTTCAAAAACGCCGATACCCTGTGGAGTTCCCTGTACGCATTCGGCACCATTCACGGCGAAAAAACAGGAGAGAAAGAGGGGTATCTGCGCGGAGAGGGGTTGTGCGTGGCACCTCTTTTCTGCAAGTACATAACCAGCCGTTTTCTCGGTATGATGGAAGCGATAAATGCGAAAAATCCGAAAATCGAGCATACCAGATGTGAATTGAAAGGCGATGAAATAAGTGAGTGGCGCATTATTTGGGATTGAAAACGCAACTTATTTAACACATATACACATACTTCCATTATGCCGATACTTCAAGTTGCACTTGATTTCACCATACTGGAACGCGCAATTAAAGCGGCGCAGGAAGCTGTAAAAGGCGGTGCCGACTGGCTGGAGGTGGGTACGCCGCTGATCAAAAGCGAGGGGATGCGCGCCATAAGAGAGATCAAAACAAGATTCAGAAAGATCACCGTGGCGGATCTCAAAACTATGGATGTGGGACGCGTTGAGGTTGAGATGGCCGCCAAAAGCGGTGCGGATATTGCCAGTATTCTTGCACTTGCTGACGATGCTACCATCATAGATGCGATTAAAGCCGGGAGAAAGTACGGGTGCCGTATAATGGCGGATCTCATAAACCATCCCTCGCCTGTCACCCGTGCAAAGCAACTGGAAAAAATGGGCGTTGATTACATCTCAGTGCATGTTGGCATAGATTCTCAGATGAGGGGCAAAACGCCGACGGATATAGTTAAGGAAGTTGCGGAAGCGGTCAATATACCCGTGGCCGCCGCGGGTGGTATAAACGCAGAAACCGCCGCAGACATAGTTAAAGCAGGCGCAAAGATAGTTATCGTGGGCGGTGCAATAATCAAGGCTCCGGACATCTCTAAAGCGACGAAGATAATAAAAGAAGCCATAGAAAAAGGTGTGAAATACAGAACCGCACTTTACAAAAAATACGGTGAGAATGAACTTAGAGATGCGTTTCGTATGGTTTCCACGCCAAATATAAGCGATGCTATGCATCGTAAAGGTGCCCTGCATGGATTTAAAAATATCGGCTCTGGAAAACTTGTGGGCAAGGTTCTGACCGTCAAAACGATGTCAGGTGACTGGGCCAAACCCGTGGAAGCGATAGATCTGGCGGAGGAAGGAGATGTGCTTTTCATAGATGCAGAAGATGGTGAGGAAGCCGTGTGGGGCGAACTTGCCACTTGGAGCTGCAAAATGAGGAAACTTGCTGGTGTGGTTGTTTACGGCGCTGTGAGAGACGCCGATTCCATAAATGAGATCGGTTTGCCGGTTTTTGCCCGAAGAGTCGTGCCCAACGCAGGAGAGCCCAAAGGATTCGGAGAGATAGGTGTGGAGCTTGATATTCAGGGCATCAAAATAAAGCCGGGCGACTGGGTCATAGGTGACGAGAGCGGTCTCGTGGTTGTTCCCAGAGAGGACGCTATGGAGATAGCAAACAGAGCCGTCGATGTTATGGAAAGGGAGAATCGAATAAGGGAAGAAATAAAGCGCGGAGGGACGCTATCCTCAGTTATGAAACTCGAAGATTGGGAGCGCGTAAAATGAACAAACTGATGCGAATAAGAATTTATTTAAAGCAGTAAGAGATAATCTGATACAATGAATTTTCATATTCACACCACATGGAGCGACGGAACATTCACGCCGGAAATTATAGTGCGTGAGGCTATAAAAAAGAAAATTGATAAAATTGCCATCACGGATCATTATGAAACTAAAAAAACCAGTTCCATCCCTGCCAAATATCTGAAAATGTATCTTGAAGATATACGGGCTCTGCGCAAAAAATATTCCGACAAGATTGATATTTACATAGGAATAGAGGTTGATTTTTCACCAAGAACCGATATTGATTCCCTTCCGGATTTTTCAGGTTTTGATTTCGTGCTGTTTGAGTATGTTCAGGATTCTCTGTGGGAGGGGTATCCGCTGTGGATGCTGTTCAACATCCAGAGAAAACTGAAAGCACCCATCGTTCTGGCGCATAACGACATTTCCAGAAATTTCAAAGATTCCGATATAACCGCTCTCTTACGCGTTCTGGAATCCCACAGAATAGGTGTTGAGTTGAACACCAACATAAACTACACCAAACTAGGAGAACCGTATTATCGTCTGGCATACGATATATTTTACGCGATGAAAAATTACAGCATTCCGATTTCCGTCGGAAGCGACATGCATCACAATTTAGAAGAGCTCGGCGAGGTAAATGATGCTTTGAATTTCATTCAGGAACTGCATCTTGAAAAGAATTTCAAACTGTTTTTAAAAGAGATAGGTGGTAAAAATGAAAGGTAAAATAGCAATCGTGTGTGGTGCAAGCAGAGGCATGGGAAGAGCCATAGCTGAAGAATTTTCTCGCAGAGGCGCTAAAGTGATGGCGATTGCAAGAACAGAAAAAAGATTGAAAGAACTCGCTAAGGCCATCAAAGGAGATTACATTGTGGCAGATATGAACCGTGCAGAGGATATCAGCCGTGCCGTAAATTATGTCGTAGAAAAATACGGTACCGTGCACATACTTGTGAACAATACCGGCGGCCCACCTGCGGGATACTTTGAAGAATTCGATGATGAGGTGTGGCAAAAAGCATTCAATCAAACTTTTATGAGCGCTGTGAGATTCATTCGTCTTGTAGCGCCATATATGAAAAAGCAGAAGTGGGGAAGAATAATCAACATAACATCTATGAGCGTAAAACAGCCCATAGAGAACCTTATTTTATCAAATTCAATAAGACTCGCAGTTATAGGACTTGCAAAGACGCTTGCTATTCAGTGGGCCAGATACGGTATAACGGTAAACAACATCGCTCCAGGGCCGATACATACCGAGAGAATAGTGGAACTATCACTTGCCAAATCGCGCGCTGAAAATATCTCGTTTGAAGAGGCAATGGCTCAGTGGATAAACTCGGTACCTATGCAAAGGCTCGGAAAACCGGAAGAAGTTGCAAAACTTGCATCCTTCCTGGCCAGCGAGGATGCGGGATTCATAACTGGCACGACGATACAGATAGACGGGGGTGCTGTGAAATTCGTTCTTTAACGATCTGCGATAAAAATTTATAATTTTTATTATTTAGAAGCCGTTGTGACATACACCGTGTTAGATCTGTTCTCTGGCGCTGGCGGATTCTCTCTGGGTTTTATGGAGAAATCTTACAAGATAGTGGCCGCTGTGGAAAGTTTCCCGCAGATTGCAAAAACTTACAAGAAAAATTTTCCCGATGCGAATGTTTTTGTTTCAAATATAAGAAATCTGACGGGCAAACTGGTTCTGGAAACAATAGATGATGATATAGACGTTCTCATCGGTGGCCCACCATGCATACCATTCACAGCGAGAAATCCAAAGAGAAGGGCAAAACCAGAAGATAGAATATACAGAGATAAAATTGGTTCGCTGGTCCTGGAATTTTTCAGATTCGTTAGGGAGATTAAACCGAAGGTCTATGTAATGGAAAATGTCTATGGTATTTACGAAGTCAGACACATTATAAAGAGAGTTGCCTCTGAAATTGGTTATGCGGCACATTTCCATGTGTGGAACTGCGAAAAATATGGACTGCCGTCGAAGAGAAAAAGAGTGTTCATAAGCAATTTGAAGCTGCACGAGCCAGAGCCACGCAGTACTAAAGTCTGGGATGTCCTTAAAAACTTCACATACAGTATGCCAAATACCGAAGCTCCAAAAATCCCAAAGAAATTTGCTGGTAAAATTGATAAAATGAAATGGGGAGATGCGCTTGTGTATTTCAGAGGCGCGGATGGTGTGAAAAAGAACTGGATCTGTCTTCATCCATATCGTATTGCACCGCCCATAACGGCAACATCTCGCTTCATACATCCTTACGAACCGCGCGCATTAACCGTGAGAGAGCATGCAATGCTCATGAGTTTTCCGGAAAGTTTCGTTTTTTACGGTAGCATAAAAATACAGTTGATGGGCGTGGGAGATGCCGTACCGCCGCTCATAGCAAGGCACATTGCAAGGGAAGTAAGGGCGTTAATTTAATATCACACCACACAATATCCATATTCTGGGCGGGTGTAGTCTAGTGGTTAGGACGGGGGCTTCCCAAGCCTCTGACCCGGGTTCGAATCCCGGCACCCGCATATATTTTTAAAATAGTTGAATCTTGTAAAACGCGCAGCAATGAATAACCGAAATGAAAAATAAAAAAGTGTTGTGGTTAGAGGTATTTCACTTTTCCGCTGGGCCTGAACGCAAACTTGTGCTTCTGAGGAACCTTTATGATCTTGCCCGTTCTCGGGTTCCTTACATTTCTGGGCTTCTGCACCCTCTTCTCAAAAATTCCCAGACCTTTGA
>WAOZ01000025.1 GCA_015520975.1 DHVE2 group archaeon
CTCTCAGCATATACTGCTCTCCGTAACCCACCAAAAACTTGCCTTTAACCACGATTTCTTCATTCACCATATATTTTAACACCCGCTGAACATCGTGTTCGGGAAGATGCAGTGAATAAACAATCTCCTCAAAGGTCAGAGGACCCCTGAAATACAGCAGATTTTTCAATAAGATCTCAATGGCGTAATCGCGATTGATGTAAACCGGTTTCCGTCTGTACCAGTATGTGTTTCCTTCAATAATCTTTCTTCCGACGAGATACGCTTTTTCCATACATTTCAGGATTTCTCTAACTTCGCTGAGTTTCAGTTTGCTCTCCCGGGCGATTTCGTCAGCGGTTTTGAGGCCATCGAACTCAATGATATTCTCGCAATTCTTTGCGTATAAAGTTGAAAACACGGGGTAGTTGGATGGTGTGGTCCATAACAGACGGGTTGTGTAAACGGATACTATTTCATCGTTTTTCATCATCTCCTCAATAATATTTCTCAACTCATCTTCATCAATCTCTGCGAAATCGTATATGTTTATGCCTCTGCGCCTTAAAACATCCGCTCCCGGCGAGAGTTCGACGAATTTCAGCAAATCTTCCTTTGATTTTATTCTGATTTTTGACGAGAAGTATTCAGTCACCTGCTCTTCGTCGAACACCGCAACTAGCTCTTCGCTTGGTATCACCTTCTCAAGCAGTTTTATGTGCAGTTCTTTGAGAAGTGCGCTGCGATCTTCCATAAGCACGATATCGGATATACCCGCAAGGATGATGCCTCTGGCGAACGCGCTGGGCACATCGCTGTAATCTATGAATCTCGTTTCGATTTTCCCCTCTTCAATATCGCGCAGAACCTCAATCGCATGCGGCACATCCATCACGATGTTGAATATTTCGTTGTAAGTTTCCTCTATGACTGGAAAATTCGGGATATCGCTGAGTATTTTCAGTATTCTATCGCTTCTCAGTTGCTGTCTTGCCACCGAGATATCCCTGCCCTTGTATTTTCTGAGAACCATGAATGAACGGGTTGCACAGTGTCTGAACCGCTGCTTGAAAAGCTCGGTGTTGAATACAGCTTTCTTCAGCACGGATTCGAGCTCTTCATAATGAAGCAGATCCTTCATATCTCTTAGCGGAATTTTCTTTTTGGTGGTGAGCATAAATGCGTCATCCGTTATGCTTATCCCGACATTCGTTCCAAATCTCTCGGTTATTTTGTATGCGTACGCTCTTGATAGCGCGTCGTTCACTCTTCTGCCGAATGGAAAGTGAAATATGATGTTGTATTTGCCGCGGGCATCTATGTAGCCTTCAATCACAACACGCCTGTGCGTGGGTACTATGTGCGCCATTCCTTCCTTTATGTAGGAAACTATGCTTCTGGCGCTTGCCAGATCAAGATAATACTCATTCACAAGGCGCTTCACAGTTTTTTCCTCGCCAATCTCTCTTATGGATTTCTCAACGAATTCTCGGAATTTGCCAACCTCAATGCTCAAATCGAATGACCTTGGTAGCATTTCACCGATCCATGATGGCACCGTTGGACGCTTACCGGGGGCGTCCTTTACAACAACCTTGCCTGCTCGAATGCGAACCACTTCGTAGGTTCTCGCACCCAGCACGAATACATCCCCTTTCTGAAGCCGCTCGACGAATTTCTCGCTCAAATCACCAAGGCGATGTCCATCTGTGTCCACCACCAGATAATCTGCCTCATCTGGAATCGTGCCGGTGTTCATAAAATATATCATTCTCGAACTTCGCTTCTTTCCGAATTTCCCCTCCTCTTCATCGTACCATATTTTTGAGTAAACGGTATCGCCCAGCGTGTGCCCACCAAGATATCGTAAAATGTGGATAAACTTCTCTTTTGGTAATGTGTGATAGCAGTATGAATTTTTTATTATCGAGTATGCTTCGTCCACATCCCATCTCTTCTCAAGAGCCATTCCGACGATGATCTGTGAGAGCACATCAAGGGAATTCCTCGGTATCCGTATTCTATCAATTTTTCCATCATATGCGCATTTCACCAGCGTGGCGCATTCAATCAGATCGTCATTATCGAACACTAAAAATCTACCCCGTGCCACGGCACCGTAAGCGTGTCCGCTTCTTCCAATTCTCTGTAGCCCCTTCGCAACGCTTTTTGGAGAACCTATCTGAACCACCATGTCAATATACCCTATGTCTATGCCGAGTTCTAGGGATGTGGAGGAGATAACCGCTTTCAATTTACCCTCTTTGAGAAGTTTCTCAACGCGTAATCGTGTCTCTTTGCTGAGCGAGCCGTGATGCGCTTCTAAACTCGTTATGCCCCGCTCCTTGAGTTTGTACGCCACATGCTCCGTTCCGCTTCTCGTGTTCGTAAATATCAGTGTCGTTCTGTTTTTTGAGACTATGTCCACGAGCATATCGTACATTCTTTCGGTGGCGACCTCATACGGCACCATGGTTAAATCCTCTACTGGCGTAAGAACTCTCAGATCCAGTTTTTTCCTCATCTCGACTTCCACTATGTTTATCTCCCTTTCCTCATTTCCGTTATAGCCCGCTAAAAATCTCGCGATTTCCTCGATGGGAGCCTGCGTTGCGCTCAGCCCGATTCTCTGAAATTCACCAGCAAGATATGTCAGTCTCTCAAGATTCAATGAGAGCATCACACCCCTTTTGTTTGATGCCATCTCGTGTATCTCATCAACAATGACATACCTCACATTCCTGAACTTCTCTCTGAATTTAGGTGCAGTTAAAACAAGGGATAGGGATTCAGGTGTAGTGATGAAAATATGAGGCGGTTTTCTGAGCATCTTCTGCCGTTCACTGGTGCTAGTATCTCCCGATCTCACAGCAACCCGTATCTTGGGGATCTGCACTCCTTTTTTAGATGCAAGGGCTTTTATTTCCTGAAGCGGGATTTCCAAGTTGCGGTGTATATCATTTGCAAGCGCTTTAAGCGGAGATACATACACGCAGTACACCTTGTCCTCAAGCTGACCTTTTTTGGCCAGCAAGAACAGCTCGTTTATTATGGTTATGAAAGCGGTGAGCGTTTTTCCGCTGCCCGTTGGGGAGGATACAAGAACATTCTCGCCTCGGTGAATTAGCGGGATGGCATAAGCCTGAGGCTCAGTTAGAGAACTGTAGCGGGATAAAAACCACTCTGCTATGATGGGATCGAACAGAGATAAAACTCGTTTCATGCTCCATGGTTTATGTACTCTCTTCATAGGGCTACCGCCTTGGAACTTTAGGATTAGTTTGTCTTCAAATATAAGTTTTTCCGTTGAGGGTTTTAGTGTTGCCAATAAAATTTGAATTTTGCCGCTTATATGTGAAGCAGATTAACCAAAATCACCACGACACCCACAAATGCAAGAATTATCGAGAACGATTTTTTAAGCAACTCTGGATGGAGTTTGATTGTTGAAAAAACACCCGTGAAAACCCCGGCAATCGCCCCGAACACAAAAAGCAAAGTATCAAAAGGCACGAGATTTACAAAAGTGCTCCAGTGAAACACACAGCTTGAAAATGCGCTTAGTGATATTATGAATAGCGATGTCGCTGAAGCATCTTTCGGGTTGAAGCCGCCGAATATGATCAACGAAGGAACGGCGACGAAGCCGCCACCGACGCCGAACAAACCTGCCAGGAAACCCACAAACAGACCTATTATCGCGAGTATCCACACCTCTTTTCTCTCTTTCTTTCCGTTTTTGAAGTAGAGCAGAAAAAGACCGGAGATTATGGTGAAAATGCCGAAGAGGATCATTAAGGACGCTTCATCAAGCACATGGTTCACAATGGTACCCGGATACGCACCTA
>WAOZ01000026.1 GCA_015520975.1 DHVE2 group archaeon
AGATAAGCACCGGGAGATTATGAAAATAATACCTCTTGTAAGAAATGGTATTTTTCTTATATTTGGTCCATATGGATACGGAAAAACTGTTTATGCGGATCTTATAGGTAAAACACTTTTTGGCGGTGATGGCGCGAAAGTTAATCTCAACAGCGAGCTCACAATCCATGATGTGTTTTTCTGGATTGATGCTGGAAAACTTGCGAAAGGAATTGAGGTTATTGAGCCAAGGAAAATAATAACTGCCCCTTTCAAATTTATAAATGAGTTACAGAGAGGAAACGGGAAAATTTACAATACTCTTTTATCGTTAATGAGTGAGAAAACTATTGTTTATAGAGATAAAATATTCAAAACACCAGAATTTGTGATGTTAATGGACGCAAATCCATTTGATTCAGCTTCTGTTGAGATCCCTAGGGCTCTACTAGATAGAATTACTGGTAGCTTTACAATGCTAACTCCAAATGAAAATGAAAGAGAGAAACTTATGTATCTGGAGCACGCAACCCCTATCGATATGGCAAAAAGCATTCTATCGTATAATGATATGAAAAAAATATGGAAAGAAGTGGAAAAAGTAATAGCGCCGGATGATCTCAAATTCCTTCTTTTGCATCTGATTCATAACTATTTAAACAACTGCATTCACGGCGACAAGGAATATTTCAGCCCAGAAATAATGAGATCAACATGTACTCATTGCAGATGGAAACACGAACCGTGTTCTGAATTACTTGAGCCTTTGGGTGAGAGGTGGTGGATAGATACCATAAAAGTTGCAAAAGCCAGAGCTTATCTCGATGGCAGAAACGAAATCAGTATCGATGATATACTCTCTGTACTACCGTATATATTATCGCACAGAGTTCATCTTAGAGAGGATATTCTAATTGCATATCGTGCTCCAGAACTATGGGCAGATAAACTTGTGCGTAGAATAAAAATTGAACTGGAGTCGCGGTGGATTCCTGCTCTTAATGGTAATGAAAGAGCATTGAGAGATGCCGAGAGAACTCTCAATTTTCTACGCAATGAAAGGGGGGTGAAAAAATGAACATAGAGAAGATTTACAATCAGGTTTCAACGGAATTCGGGAAAATTCTACCTCTTAAAATAAGAGATGATACCCCAACAGCGTACTTTGATTGGGAGAGCATAACGATCCCTAAAAAGTTTCTAAATTGGGAAGAAAATATGCTTAAAAATGTCATTAGGCATGAATTTGGACACTTATTTTTCTCACCGCGAGATCCAGATGTGGGAATAATAATAGCATATATAGGCAGTATTATGGGCTACGATAACCCATGGATCTTTGTAAATATAATCACCGATATGATTGTGGATATGACAAATATAGAATTATTTGGAATAGAATATCTTAAATTTCTTGAATGGAGCATGCAAGATGCAGAAAAAACCCATGGTTTATTGAAAGTAATCGCTGGAGTTTATAAAGCAAAAGCGATCATGATGGGTCTCACTACAAGATTGCCCGAGGATGATACTGGTAGCATGGTGTTCAAAATATTAACTGATGAAAGAGAGGATTTTTATAAGAGAGTAATAAAAATTGCAAGAATTCTCCGTCAATACAGTTTCAAAAAAATTTATCTTCATTTTGTGATCCACATATATTCTAAAAATAAGAATTGCGTGAATATTGCAGAAGCGCTCATAAGAAAAAATGTGAAACCAGAGGATTTATTTGATAACAGCCAATACACCAACCCCGGATCATTTGAAAGATTTGAAGTTATAGATGATCCAGTTATTGTAACTTACAAAAAAATGAAGGCAGTAGCAAAATATATGGAACTAGAAAACGATTCAGGGCACATAGAACACAGAGAGCGTATAAGTGCGCGATGGAATATAGGGGATCCCGTAGAGACCCTAGATATAATTAAAACCCTATCCATATACGGCATACTCATACCAGGCATATATTCATTAAAAGCCAAAGATATCAATTCAGGATTGGGTGCCTCTGAAAAAAGATACAGAGATTGCATAATAATTCTTGATGCAAGCGGTTCTATGGATGGAGAAAAATTTGAAAGAGCACGAGAAGCAGCGTATGTCATAGCAAGAACAACATATGAAAATGGGGGCGCTGTAGGATTGATTCCCTTCTCGGGGGGTGTATGGGAAGAGTATATAATTTATCCAACAAAAAACATAGGGGATGTCGAAAATTTACTGTTCCGACTACTCCCAAATGGCGGCACTAAAATGACTAGCGCTCTGAAAACCGCATTAAGTATGGGTAGTAAATACTATGTTTATGTTTTATCCGATGCTGAGGTTTATGATGTGAAAAATTCAAGTTTTCTTCTGAGACGTATGAAGAATAGAGCAACATTCTTTCTTATTTCAGATTATTCCAATGTTAATCGATGGTTTGATATGAATGGAATAAAAATAGTTGAGATCTCTATGGATGGAATTATAAAAAGAGTGTATACGGAGGTGAGATAATGAAAAATTTGAATAGATATGTAAAAGATCTTACTGCAAGAGTTAAGGTGAATGAAAAAGCATTGAAAATTTCAGAAAAGGGTGCAAAAATGGAGCAGAAAAAGTATTCTGGATACCACATTCCTGTTTTAAAAACATATAAAAACGATGTCATACTCAAAATTGAAACTGATGGGGTGGACATGGGTTCAAAAATAATATCTGTAAGTATCGTTGATGAAAATGGTTTGATTTTGATAACAAGAGACGATCCAAAATTTGAACAAAAAATCGGTAAGGAATTATCCATACTAAATGACAAAAAAGTATTTATGTATCACAGAGATTTCACAATGATGTTTTTGAAGAGATATGTTCAGGGCATCAGTTTCGAAGTCATAGATTTAAGAGATGAGATGGGAAAGCTTTTTTCCTCATCCCCCATGGGTATAAAAGATTCTATAGAAATACCATGGGATCCCATAGAGCCCGGTGAAGTACCTGAAACGTGGATGATTCGTGATTTTGATGCAGTAAAAACACACGCAATTGCAGAGTGTGTAAGATTGCATTTTTTCTACACATTATACATTTTACAATCGTACATATCGCCTCGTGCTATACCGCAGTCTTCCATACGACGTGTTTTCACCAAGATAAAACTACCGCCTCCAGTGGGGATTCCTTAATACCTTAATTTCGCATCACACATTAAACATCTTACTAAAGATTTAATATCTTTGCAAAGATACGGGTAGCCATGAATCTTCTAATTGCCATCATTCTTGGTGTGGTTCAGGGAATCACAGAATGGCTTCCTGTGAGCAGTAGCGGGCATCTTGTGATACTGCAACTCTTTTTAGAATCTGAGAATTCCATCGTTTATGATCTGATGGTCCACGCAGGCACGCTTTTAGCTG
>WAOZ01000027.1 GCA_015520975.1 DHVE2 group archaeon
ATTACAGCTGTTGTGAATACTCTGTTCCCGGCTGTTATAATTTTTAAATCTGCATGCGGAAGAATCTCTGTATTTACCATTACATCAGCTATATGTCCATCTTCTTTTGTAACAATGTTGAAAACTTTTATATTTTTTACCTCTTCTTCCTTTCCTGTCAGTTGCTTCTTCAACTGCTCAATTTCGGCTTTAAGATTGGAAATTTCACTCTCCTTTTCTTTTAACTGGCTCTGCAGCTGCTTTATTTTTGTCTGAAGATTCTCTATCTCCTCTTTCTTTTTCTCAATTTCCTTTTTAAAGTCTTCCGCACTCTGGCATGCGGAGAACACCGCAAAAACCATCAGGAGGAGCACCACTTTTGTGGAGTTCCTCATGCAAACTCCACCTCCATAATGAACAACTATACTCAATGATGAGCAGGCACATGGTGCCATAAAAAGTTTACCCTCACAGCGGCTTTGTATCCTAATCCTAAATAGACTTTGTTTATTCAGTTAGTTTTTGATGCAGATATGTTGTGGAATACTATTGTGTTGAACAGCATCACCGAGCTGAGCACTGCGAAGAATGCGGTTTTAAGAGTTTTAGCTCTCAGTTTTTCTCCGAACAGTCTTTTAAAGCTTGAGAACATCCATTCCATTGCGAATCTCTTGAAATATCCGGTGATTCTGCTCCACTTTTCATAGCCGTATTTTCTCAGCAGTTTTACCTGCTGCTGGAGTTCCTTGCAGCCCCTCCTTCTGGAGGAGAAGTTTCTCTTTGGAGGCGAGATAATCTTTATTTCCCTGCTTTTTGCGATTTTATAGTTTTTTCTGGAGGAGTAAGCTCTGTCGCCATACACGGTAGAGCCTTCTGGCAGGTTCTTCACCAGCTCTTCAAAAACCTCGGAATCGTTAACCCTGCTCTCTGTCATAGCAAAGGCTACTATTTTACCCCTTTCATCGTAGAGAACGTGAAGTTTGAACCACTTTCGCACACGCTTCTCCTCAAACCTTATTGTTCTCCATTCCCCAGTTTGAGAACATGCTAAGCCCGTGGAATCTATGAAATATTCCCCAGCCTCAACATCTTTTAAGGTGAAGAGGTAGCCTTCTTTGATTTCCCTGCAATCCCAGTGTTCGGCTTCCTTCAGAATGCGCTTCCTTAAAGTTACGTAGTGGGGAGCAAAGCCAAAAATGCCTTTTAAAGCCCCGGAAGCCTGCCTGTAAGGTATGAACTTGCTTAAACCCATGCCAACCTGAATGATAAATCTTGGATACTGATAGGGTCTGCCAACCTTGCCACGGTTGAGCTCCTCAAGCTCTTGCTTAACCTTCTCAATGTTAAGCTGAAGAAAGCCGCTCGCACCCGAGAACATCTCCTCTCCAAGCTTTACCAGCCGCTCGTCATACTCGCGCCAGTGACGAGCCATAAAGGTATGTTAAAAATGGTGCAGATATATAGGTTTAGGATACAAAGCCGATTGTTGACTTGGAGTTTTGTATTATGGGGGTCATGTCGGGAAAACGATCTGTTCTCAAGATAGACATCACAGACGAAGAGATCATAAAGAGGCTTAGGGAACATAGATTTGGCAAAAACATAGAAAACTTGCATTGCGTATACTGCGGCTCGAAAAAAGTGATAAAATATGGGTGGAGGCATGAGACTAGACGCTACAAGTGCAAAGCCTGTGGAAAAACATTCACGGACACCACAGGCACAATATTTGAGAACAGCAAGATAAAGCCAAGTACATGGCTATTAATAGCTTATCTGCACTTAAAACTGAGGCTCACCACCAGCGCAATAGCAAGAGCAGTAGGAATGCCTTATAAAACCGTCTGGAATGCTATAAAAAAGATCCAAGAGGCGGCAATGTTCTTTCATGGACTTGCTGAAGTTCAACGAAGACTGCAAGTCAATAAGATATTATGTCAATGCCAGATTAAAGGAAAGAAATAGAAATGGATGAGACGCGGAAGGTAAGGAGATTCTCAAAGACGCAGAAGGGAAACTTATGCCACCGATCGCCTACCAATCTCCACGATAGTCGGTCAAAAGACCAGAATGACTATATACAGTATGATGCAGCATGCTGATGCTGAGTCTGCAAGACGTGTCATTGTATCATACATCGTCCAGGAAAATACTGCCTATACTGACGATTATCGTTGCTATCGCAAGTTATACGGCTATGATTACCGAAGCATTAACCCCCACTTTAAACGTGTCTATGCTCGTGGCAACAGCCAGATTAACGGCTGTGAAAGTCGAAACCTTTGTTTTGACATCTTCATGCTTCCCCCCGCGGCGTTGCCAAGAATTGTCCCGATCTCTACGCCGCACTTGCCACCATCTGAACCCACCTATACATTTTAGAGCCTCTAAAGACTCTAAAAAATATTGAATCCTTAATTCTCGGCTACCAACCAAAAAAGTTATAAGAGCAATAAACTATAAAAC
>WAOZ01000028.1 GCA_015520975.1 DHVE2 group archaeon
ACATAGGATACCACCACTGAGAAAAATCCTGTAATAAAAGATAACATAGCTGCCGATGTTCCGCTTGCATCTCCAGCAACTTCGCTTACTGCCGGCAAAGAGAATATAAATCCCACCGTGGAGATCAACGCTTCTAATAAGGACATCATGAAATTTTCCACCGGCTTCTGATGTAGAAACTTCTCTATTCCTGACCATACTGAGCCAAAATCCAGCGAGGGCTTTGGCAGCCCTATCTTTCCGTACTTATTGTTATCTTTAAACACATTTTCCATCACTGCCATCACTGCTACTCCAACTAATGGCACTATGAATGTACCCATCCCCAAACTCAGGCCCTGCACCAATGTTATCGCTACCCAGATGCCCATCCCAAGCGCTAACATCCCATAAAAGAATGGTTGCATTATCGCTTTATTTAACTCCTGTATCATATCCTGAGTTAATTTTCCACTGTTCCTGTATCCTGTTATTATATCCACTATCGCCTTCTTAAGACCATTCTTGTAATCTTCAAACGCTTTTATCAGTGGAGATAGAAGATTATTAATAGCACTCATCAATATGTTTTTTAGTGCACTTAATAAGCTATCCACAACCTTCTTTATCACCTCCACTGCATTCTGCACAGTATTCGCCGCAGTCTTGAACAAGTTTAAGAAAAACTTCGTCACCACTATATCCGCGTGTATTATAAATTCACCTATTGCTATCAGCCCGTTCTTTATGAAATTCGCTACTCCTATCACCAGATTTGTGAATCTACTCACAATCTGCTGCCACAGATTTTTCGGTGCATCTCCCGTCTTCGAGTTCTCCACAGGCTCGTACGGTATTGCCCTCAGCACATCCACCGGCAGATTCGCACTCTCCGGCTCAATCGCCGCATACCTCGCAAACTTCTTCCCCGTCTCGTTTTTTAGCACTAACTCTAACAACTCCTCAACATCATACCCGCTGCCCTTGAAGAAAAACATGCCCACTATGTGTACCCAGCTACTTTTGTTCCCGATCGCACCCATCTTCGCTTTATCCGGGTCACTGCCTTTCAGATATGATATATCCCCGCTTTTTATCTTCTTGTACAATTCCGAATACACGAACAACTCTTCAGGTATGATTATCACATTCAGCCCCTTCCTCAAACACTTTTCGTTGCTGTCTGACTGCACATAGAGCAGGTAGTATCTGCCTTTATAGCAGTATCTACCGTCTTTAAACACGCTTTCATTGTAAACTGCAATGGTATGCACCCTGCTGAGCCCCACAGTATCTATCTCTGCCTGTAAATCGTAATGATTTTCATCTACAGATTTAATTATTGCTGAATAATAGCCATGACCTGTCAAAACAATGGTGTAATCTATGGATGTAACCTCATAATCTCCCCCATTCGATGCCGCATTTGAAAACGCTGCAACTTTTATTTCTATATGCGTTCCAATATAATCCCCCACATCGAACCAGTAATGATAACCCTTGAGATTTCCTATATGATTCTTGTGCTTCGTGAAATATTTTACACTCTCATGCAAATCGCCGTATGTCCATTTGCAGTAAAACCCGACAAATTTAGTATAATCCGGATGATCGGAATAGGTATATTTGAGATCTGTCATTTTTACAACTATGTTATGAAGCGGATCCGCATCCAAAGAATCGCTCACACCGTCTCCATCCGTATCCTTGCATAACGGATTCGTATGAAATCCATACTTATCCAATTCTTTAACATATTCATTGTTCTCAGATTGCCACCGCCATCCGTACTCTTCCATGTAGTCACTTATGCCATCACTATCCGTATCCCATTTAAGCGGATCGGTTATGTAACCGTATGTGCCGTTAATCTCCGCACCATCGCTTAAACCATCCCCGTCCGTGTCCCACTTTGTTGGATCGGTCTTTTCAATAATCACCGCCTTGAACATTTCTATCCAGCCTCGGCCACTAACTTCCAGTTTCGCATATTCTATGTCCTTATTCACATACGCTGTTATATTTTCCGTGATGCACTTCGTATTATTTATATTGTTCCCGCTGCCTAAATATGTGCCTCCAAACCAGACCTCGTAACTTATTTTGCTGTTATTATCCGCGCGCAACTCTATCACCAAACTCGCATTTTTCAATCCCAGTGAGTAGGGATCTTCCCTTACGGCCATCTCCACATCCTTTGTGCCGTTGAAGTATATGCGTCTGGGCAACTCTTTGACTTTTGTATAAAACTCATTGCTGTCTATCAGACCGTCACCATCCGTATCTTTCTTCAATGGATTGGTTTTTATTTTACCCATAACTTCCC
Source organism: DHVE2 group archaeon (assembly GCA_015520975.1). Lineage (GTDB taxonomy): Archaea > Thermoplasmatota > Thermoplasmata > Thermoplasmatales > Aciduliprofundaceae > S143-98. The sequence goes on from WAOZ01000028.1 coordinate 2,306, forward strand.
TGTAATCGCTGAGTCCATCACCATCAGTATCCGTACTGTAAACGCTGGTTGTTCCCTTTATACTCAGATCTTTGATATAAAGGACTTTCTCACCGCCCATCGTTATCTCTATTTCCAGTTTCTTCAGAAGCTCACTCTCGTTCATATTCGTATATGTGTAAGGTATCTGCCACAGAGATATCTTTGCCGTGTGCCACGCACCATCACATTTTAGCCGCGGTGTCATCGTATACACCGTATTATTCGTATATTCCTCGAGCCGTAGCGTGATGGCATTCGTTGTGCCCGAGGTTCTATATTTGAATGTCAGATACAGCGGCATATCCGCACTCATGTTTTCATCAATGCTCTTCAGGAAAATGTCCGATGAGCCTTCAACGATCCACACACCATTCGAGTTTCGGGTCACAGCACCTATTGAATCGGCGATCCCTTCATCGCGTGAATAATTCAATACATCGTATAAATGCTTTAATTCGTAGTAATCGCTCAATCCGTCGTTATCGGTATCATAGTATTTCGTGTTCAATACCTTGAACTCGCCCCAGTAGTTTATAACACACCACACAAATCCGTGAACGGTATCCGCTCCGCCATATCTTACCATCTTATATGTGCCATCCGCAGATTTGTAATATATCCTGTAAATATCAGGATCCTTTTTCAGCGTTTGGATCTCATCCTCAGATAATTTTACTCTCAATTCCGCGGTGAAATGCACCTGTGAAGGGCCCATTACAGAATAGCCCCCGTCATTCATCTCGACTATTGTCGGCTTGGTTTTTATTTTGTGGTCATAGTTCACTATAACGCTCACTTCATTGTTGTATTCAGATAGAGCATCGTAACTCTTTATTTCCGTATGTCGATAATCCACATCGTTATATATCAGCGGATTCGTTAAAAACTCTATGTTCCCATTTGTGGATATGCGAATCTCCTGGCCATCTGGGATCAGATCCCCATCCGAATCTATATCATACGGGTTTTTGATTCCATCTCCATCTGTGTCGTTGTTATAGCCCATATACGATATCTCAAACCAATCAGGTGCACCATCACCATCGCTGTCGCTCTCCGTCGGATCGGTTCCAAATTTGAAAATCTCGTAATAATCGGCAACACTGTCTCCATCACTGTCCCATCTGTACGCATTCGTTCCATATCTCTTTTCGAGAGCATCAGAGACCGAATCTGCATCGCTGTCTATGGTCACCGCCACCACGAAACTCACTTTCTTAAACACTCCGTATGGATCTTTCACAGTCAACGAAACTGTGTATATTCCATCCTCCGCATACTTGTGAAACACGACAGCGCCTTCGGAGTTGTTTCCATCTCCAAAATCCCATCTGTAACTTAGATCATCATCACTGTAAAATTCATCGTATGCCTCTGCACAGAACCTTATAGTGGTACTGGGTCCGTAAATATCCATGGCTGTGCCTCCGTATAACAGCACAGATCCCGGTTTTACATCCACATACACCGTCGCATTGGATGTGGCTCCGTCATCGTCCACCACTCTGAACAGTATTCTATAAGTGCCCGGCAATGTGAACATATGATGAAACTGCAATCCTCTGTAATTAGCGGTTCCAACGCTCCAGTAATATCGCAGGCACCCGATATCCGAAGGAGAATCTTTTGCGCTTACGTTAAATATACACATCTCCGAGCCGTATATGGTTATGTTTTTAGGCACAATTAATTCCGGTATCCTGTTGTAAATTTTTATTCTCTTTTTGATTTCGGCAATCGCTCCGTTATTATCCTCTATTTTTAGCGTGATTGTGTATATTCCCGGATGTGTGTAATTATGGACCACCTCCATACCTGCCCCTTTGCTTCCATCTCCAAAATCCCAAGAATATTTCAGAGATTTTAAATCCCCTGCTGTATCTGCACCGCACGCTGTGAATAAAATATTTTCATCCTCGTATGCACTCGAGGGAGATGTGTGTATCTCCCCGTAGGGTTTCACATTTTTGACGGTCACTATGTATCCATCCTCTGCATATACATCTCCAGCATAAACTTTCACTATCACCAGATATCTACCTTCCTGATCGTATTTGTGAAATCCTGAACTGCAATTACTTAAATTACCGTCCCCAAAATTCCATTCGTATTTTATCTCTCCCGTCACGGAATCATTATTGACCACGGTGCAATTGTATGCAATATAGGAATCTTCGTGTATCTCTGTATTGTTTCCCGCATATATCGCTGGTGCTACTGGCCAACAACTACCGTTTTCGCTTAAATGTAAAATGTATTCATCGATTCCACCATCGTCATCTATTGCCGTCACCGTTATGTTGTACGGATGATCTTCGTAAATATGCACAAATTCTTTCCACAGTCTAACAGGATATTCATTCGGTGTGTAATTGTACCAATCTGTGTATCCATCCCCGTAATTCACCTTAACCGTTATTCTATCTTTACCAGGATCAAAAACATTGATCTCCATATGCAACGCAGGATTTTTGTTATGACACATATCGTAACAGCATCCTTCTGCAAATAAATATCTGTTTAAAGTAATATTCCAGTATTTTGACACATTATGACAGCAACCAAAGCGATGTGATATACATCGCACCGCACCATTATCAAACCGCAGCACGTATTTAAGATGCCCATAAGCCGAAGGCACATACGCTTTTATAAACCACGGCTTTGATATGTACATGGTCAAATTACAGATCGTTGTGCTGTTACTGCTGCACCATGTATTTGTTTTAAGTTCGAGTTGATATTTGAGGCTATTTCCTTCGTAGATGGTAACATATGCCTCACCCGCCCCATGGCAACTGTGATAGATCACCGTCAGATTCAACTTCACAAATACCTTATCAACAACCACATGCGGCGGAACATTTTTAACAGTTACATAAATCCTCGATGTATCCGCTGCACCATCGTCGTCCTTCGTTGTTTCTGAGACCCATCCGCTCCAGTCATCGGCCCATGCATGCGCGGATTCCGCGCCCCAGCCACCGAAGCTCCAGGTGGTATTCAACAGCGGCTTATCTGTATATGTGTCATTATTTACCGCCCTGAATATATAACACTGCCCTTCCTTCAGTGTTATGTTACGCCCCACAATTTTCGTCGTGGGAGGAACATTATACACCGTTATACGCTTATACGCCTTGGCAATCGCCCCGTTATTATCTATAATCACACAGCTTACATTATATGTACCACACTTCGTATAGGTATGATTTACCATTAGACCTGTCCGATTCGTACCATCACCAAAATCCCATTCGCATCTAAGACTTTTCAAATCATTAACTGTATCATTTACCCCCGCATAAAACTCAATGCACTCATCTTCATATGCAATATCAGGCGCGATGATCTTCACAGCCGGTCTCTTGTTCTCAACTTGTATACTTTCACGGGCAACCGAAAACGCACCGTATTTATCTTTAACAATCAGACGCACGGTATAGTTTCCCGGCGCAAAATATCTGTGCATTACAACAGATCCGTTTCCTGTTGTGCCGTCCCCAAAATACCACTGCCATGTTA
>WAOZ01000029.1 GCA_015520975.1 DHVE2 group archaeon
ATTATTGATTATTATTCCAGAAGAATAGCCTATTTCAGCACCTACCGTAGTGTTGGTAATCGTAAGATTTTCAATTTTAACATTGCTGACATTGCACAGGATTATCTCTCCGGGATTTGAAGATGCGTTCAATATTGTGACAGTGGCAGATGATATATTTTTCAAATACAGCACTGGTTTTCCATTCACCGTATTATTCGTTGGTATCCTCTGCGATAATTCATCATCGAAGTTACCAGACAGAAATATTCCGGTATTGATAATCGTGTTATTGTAAAATGTGGAATTTTTTGAGTAAAATATCTCTATAAAATATGTGCCATATCCAAAATCACTTTTAAATGTGTTATTGTAGAGCATTACATTATTTGAATAATACATAAAAACCCCATAAAATCCCATGCCGTGCCCAGAGTTGTTCACAAGCTTGATATTGTCGGAATAGCTTATTTCGAAAGAATCATTGTTAAGAATATTATTTTCCACCGTCACATTCGTGGAATTATAAACTGCGATTCCGTAATTAGTGTTATTTATCAAGATATTATTTTTTACGATACCGTGAGTAACATTGTACAGCATTATTCCATCGCCGTAATTATAGGGATAGCCATTTTCCCAATCATTTTGGCTGGCATTGGAAATAGTGTTATTCTCAATAACAAAATATACCGTTGTGTTGCCAATGTATATTCCATCGGTATTTCCACTTGAGACCCGTGCATCAATAGTATAGCCAGATATTATGTATGGATTATTTGCCGTTCCGTTTCCACTCCATCCGTTCTGGGCAGCAAGATAAGCAAACTCAGCATCGCTGTTTATTCTAATCACCGTGGATATACCTGCTTTAGATGATTGAACACCTGCGGAGGTATGGGAAACAATAGTCATACCATAGGTCCCTGCACTTAGCATCAGCAAAAATACCATTCCGATAATTGCAATTACAGCCCTCTCCAAATATATCACCATGCAATCATATGTTTTTATGTATATGTATTTTACTATCCATATTTCAACTTCATAACCAGTATCCCACCGGCAAGTACAAGAGTTGCCGAATTTGCCACAATTATTGGAATATCCCATTTGATAAGCCCGTAAACCAGCCAGAGAGTTATACCCATAACAAAGATAATGAACATACCAGTTGACAAATCAGATGTGCTCTTTGTACGCTATGCTTTTATGAATTGCGGAATGAACGAACTTGTTGTCAGTGCCGCTGCGGTCAGACCAATTAAAGTTTCAAGCATGATACATAATACCAATTAACACTCTAAATGTTTGCGATTTGCCTAAAATATATATAGAAGATTGCTGATTTGTGTAGCATGAATAAACTGTGCCTCACACTGATGGTGGGCGTGGCTCTTTTTGTTATGCTCAGCGGTGCGTCCTACGGATATGTCAAGACCGTGAGTTATGTGGAATATGTGGAAATATGGGAAGAATATTACGGAGGAAGGCTTTACTGGACAATTACAAATTCATCAGCCACAGAGTTGAGAACCCTTTTGAAAGAAAACTATGATGAGAACCATAACGGACACCTGGATGTTAACGAGACTTATGATTTCATAAGAGAGATTAAATCTCTGCTTCTTAACCATTTGATAGGCACAGTAAAGGTTAACGATGTACAACCGCTCCACGGCTGGTTCAACGGCAAGGAAATAAGTGCTGAAGACATCCCGGGTCTTACGGATCTGAACGCCTCTGGAAACATTGTTATAAAACTCAGATTCAGCGGAGTACCAGAGGATGTGGGAAATATGAACAGCGTTTATCTTTCAGCGGTGCCATTCGCCGCTGCTGCTAAGACTACAGTGGAAAATTATTCCTTCCATCAGAAAATAATAAGAGAGCACACGGAGATAGGTGCCACACTCTCTTCATACGAGAAATTCCCAAATGCGCTTCTCGTTCGCTTAGTTGTCGGCGAGTATTTCCATTACAGCGGTGGTGTTCCTGAAAACGAGGTTATCAAAAGAGTATCCTTCGACCCGCTTAACAGTCCGCTCGTACTCTTCATAATTCTCGTCGTATCATCGCGTATTGCAACAGTCATAGAAAGGAAAAATTATGATAAACACATACACGAAGGATCCACATACGGTAGAAGAAAGAAAATGGGCAGGTTTATACTTTTATTCAAAATTGCTCTTGCAGTGCTGTATTTACTTGCCTCTGGATACTACATTTATATGAACGGTTCCTACTATATACTGCTGTGCGCAGCGTTCGTCATCAGTGTGGCCATTATAAGCGAAAAACTCTATTCATCCCAGCTACCTCAAGAAAAGAAAGGTATACTGATGATAGAGGATGTGTATCTTCTAACAAAAGGAGGGATAATGATAAGCCACGAAACAAGGAGACTTAAACCAGAGGTGGATGAGGATGTCATCTCAGGCATGCTCGTGGCCATTCAGGATTTCGTGAGAACATCGTTCAAAGATGAGGTAAATGTAGATCTTAAAACTATAGAATTTGGAGATAAAAAGATATTTCTTCAGAGAGGAAATCATCTCATACTCGCAGCGGTTATAAGGGGTAAAGCAGGTAAGTACATCCAAGATAGGATGAAATATGTTTTGAATGAAATTGAGAGAAAGTATCAGAAAGTTCTGGAAAATTGGGAGGGGGATGTGGAAAAATTCAGAGGTGTGAGAGAGATCCTGCGCAAAATATGGGAGTGAAAGAAAAACATTTAATTATCTTTATTTCTATTTCCGCAATATGAGTGAAAAAAAATGTGATGTTGTCGGTTGCAATGCCGATGCGGTGAAAAC
>WAOZ01000030.1 GCA_015520975.1 DHVE2 group archaeon
ATTATGTGCTAATCCAGATTCTTGCGGCCTACGACGATATAATTTCCATTCTAAATCTTCTCAGCGAACGAAAGGCGGAGTTTGAGAAAATTGCCAGCATTAGAGGCAAAGATGACGAGGTTCTTACGCTCATAAATGAAAAAATTAGAGAAATAGAAGATATGAAAAGGAAATTGGCGGATGCCATAGAAACAAGAATGTCTCATATAGCACCCAACATATCTGCGCTTGTTGGACCTATCATAGGTGCGAGATTGATCGCATATGCCGGTGGTTTAAAAAGACTCGCGAGATTGCCAGCATCAACGATACAGATTCTTGGTGCGGAAGATGCGTTTTTCAGGTATCTTAAAACATCATCGAAATGTCCAAAACACGGAATAATCTTTCAGGTTTCAGAGATAAAACGCGCGCCGAAAAGACACCGTGGAAAGCTGGCGAGGGCTCTTGCAGGCAAGCTCGCTATTGCAGCGCGCGTGGATTTTTATGGCGGCGATTTTGTGGGAAATAAACTCAAAGAGGAGTTTGAAAAAAGAGTTGCTGAACTGGAGGGTGGGAAATGATACTTGTTGGAAAATCAACGGAATCCGAGCTTATAGAACTGCTTAATAAAAATGGCTGTGGCGGAATAGTGACATACTTTGGATATGTGCGTGAATACAACAGAGGCAGAAAGGTGAGCGGCATAGTATGCACAAAAAAGGAAAATACTAAAGAAATCCTGGAACAAATTGAAAGGGAGATCAGAGATAGATTCCCCATTAAAGATGTTATACTGTACCACTCGCTCGGCGATATAAAAACGGGTGGATTTCTAGCGGCGGTTCTAGTATCGGCTATTCACCGTAAAGAAGGCTTTGAAGCGTGTATGTACGGAATCGATCGCCTAAAAGAACTTGAGCCTGTGAATAGAGAGGAGTATTAAATTGAAACTTCTCCGCGGATTAAATTATGTATTCACAACCCAAATATTTTTAATGCTTACTCCATATTCCAATCTGATGATTTCTAACACCAATAGATACGCGCGGCAGCGAGATCTTGTTGATCAGAATCTGCTAAAAAAATCGCGTGTGCTCATTGCAGGTGTGGGAGGTCTCGGAGGGCACATCGCACAGGAACTTGCAATGGCCGGTGTTGGAACGCTCATTCTCGTTGATAAAGATAGAGTGGACGAAACAAACCTGAACAGACAGGTGCTTTACACATCCGATGATATTGCCAAATGGAAAGTTGATGTTGCAGCGGAAAAACTGCGAAAGATTAACCCTGAAGTGCAGATTGTATCCGTAAGGGGAGAGATCGATTCCGTGACCCTTCCCGAATTCGATATAGCTGTGGACGGGCTTGATAACATTGACAGTCGTTTCAAGCTGGAAAAAATATGTCGCGATAGAGATGTTCCGTATATTTTCGGTGCCGTTGAAGGCTTTATGGGCATGGTATCTTTCCTTGACAATACAACGATTTCTCTTGAGAAAATAATAAAGCGCAGACTGCAATTAACCGAAGTGCAGGTTCTAAGTGCAACCGTGGCCGTGGTGGCTGGTATGGAAGCTCTGGAGGCGATTAAATACATATGCAAGAAGGGAATACTGCTAAAAAACAGATTGATGATATATGACGGATATTCGGGTAAATTTATGGAGGTGAGATTGTGAAGGTTAAAGTACATTATTTCGGTCGCTTTGTTGAGATAACAGGCAAAACATACGAAATCATTGAGCTCGATGATGGTGCTCTTGTTAGAGATGTTGTGGAGTATCTCAAAAAGAAGTATCCTCTATTGCAGAAAGAGCATATAGAAACATCGGTAAACGGCAAGTATGTCTCTGAAAATGACCCTCTAGGAAGTGAGATTTCCGTGTTCCCTATAATAAGTGGGGGATGAAAAGTGGTGCAGTTTACCCTGGACAGTTACGAGAGTGAATCTGTGGAAATAGAAAAGGAAATACTATCCTGTCGAAAATGCTCACTCTGGAAAACAAGGAAAAACGCGGTTCCGGGTGAGGGTGGATTCAAAAAGAAAATAATGTTCGTGGGCGAAGCACCGGGAAAAAGAGAGGATGAGCTTGGAAGACCATTTGTGGGTGCTGCGGGGAAATTGTTGGACGAGTTACTTGAATCTATAGGATTGAGCAGAAAGGACGTATTCATCACGAATATTGTCAAATGTAGGCCTCCCGGCAACAGGGATCCCACTGAATATGAGATTAAGCAATGTGCACCGTATCTTGAAAGGCAGATAAGAATTATGAAGCCCAAGGTGATATGCCCGCTCGGACGGTTTTCTGCGGGGTACATTCTCAATATGTTTGGATTTACTATGTCCAGCATATCCAAAGCGCAAGGTAAAGTTTTTGAGACCCCTGAGGTGGTTATACTGCCGATGTATCACCCTGCTGCAGCGCTCTATCACGGTAAAATGAAAGTGTATCTGGAAAAATCTTTTAAGGTTCTTTCAGAACTTATATCTATCAAATTTGAAAAGGGAAGATAGTCTTTATATAGTTGAATGTATAAGTATAATATAGATATGACTCGAAAACTTCTTACCACAAGGGAGCGCATCCTTATTC
>WAOZ01000031.1 GCA_015520975.1 DHVE2 group archaeon
ATACAACGCAGGGTGCTGATTGTTTTGCTTTTTTGAATATTTCGCGTATCGCCTTCTCGCTCTCGCCCACCCACTTGCTCATGACTTCGGGACCTTTCACGCTTATGAAATTCGCCTCACTCTCGGTGGCTACGGCTTTTGCAAGTAGCGTTTTTCCCGTACCCGGCGGCCCATAAAGCATTATACCCCGTGGAGGTCTTATACCCATTTTTCTGAACGCTTCAGGATCCTTCAAAGGCAGCTCCACAGCCTCGCGAAGCACCTCTTTTACATCTTCAAGGTCGCCGATATCATCCCAGTGAACCGAAGGTACTTCCACGAGGACCTCGCGAAGCACGGTGGGTTCAATCTCCCGAAGCGCATTGATGAAATCCTCGCGTGTCACCTTCATATTTTCAAGAATCTCTGTTGGAACAGGCTTGTCGAGATCTATCTGCGGAAGATACCTTCTCAGCGCTTTCATTGCAGCCTCTCTCGCCAGAGCCGCAAGGTCTGCGCCAACATATCCATGTGTTAGTTCCGCAAGTTCTTCGAGGAGTTTGTCTTTCTCTTCGTTGCTGCCCTCGATGGGCATCCCCCTTGTGTGGATCTGAAGGATTTCTTTTCTGCCCTTTTTGTCGGGTATTCCAATTTCTATCTCGCGATCGAATCTTCCGGGTCTGCGAAGGGCGGGATCAATAGCATCCACTCTGTTCGTGGCACCTATGACTATCACATGGCCCCTGCTTGCAAGCCCGTCCATAAGGGTTAAAAGCTGAGCAACCACACGTCTTTCCACCTCGCCGGTGACATCCTCTCTTTTTGGAGCAATGCTGTCTATCTCGTCTATGAAGATTATCGATGGCGCGTTTTTCTGTGCTTTCTGGAAAATCTCGCGAAGTCTCTGCTCGCTCTGACCATAGAATTTGCTCATTATCTCGGGGCCGTTGATGGCATAAAAGTTCGCATTGCTCTCGTTGGCAACCGCCTTCGCAATCAATGTTTTTCCCGTGCCCGGAGGTCCGTGGAGCAACACTCCCTTTGGAGGGTCGATGCCCAGACGATCAAACAGTTCAGGATGTTTCAACGGTAATTCAATCATCTCGCGAACCTTCTGAAGCTCGTTTTCGAGGCCTCCGATGTCCTCGTATGTGATGTGTTCAACCGCGCTCTCGAATTCTCCCGGTGGCTCCTCCCGAACCTCCACAACGGTATCTTCGAGTATGAGAACAACACCCTTTGACGGTATGGTTTTTACTACCTTGAAAAGTATTCCGCTTTTGCCCATGAGGGTGATGTTTGGCACGACTATCTCATCTCCCTCCACAACAGGACGCTTGAGAAGAGATCTTCTTATGAAATCTCCAATCCCCTCTCCAAATCTCAACCTCTGATTTTTACCTATCAGCGGTGCAAGTATGATTTTCTGAGCGGGTAATGGCTCGGCTTTTCTGACCTTTACCTTATCACCCACCGTGACCTTCGCGTTTCTTCTTATGTACCCGTCAATTCTTATTATTCCCCGCCCCTCATCCTCCTGTTTCGCTCTGAACACCCGCGCTGCGGTTATGCGTTTTCCCTCTATCTCTATTACATCTCCAATTTCGACATTCAGCGCGATTCGCGATTGGGTATCGAGTCTTGCTCTTATGAGTCCTACATCCATCTGGGGCGCTTCTGCGACCCTGAGTATGAGCTCTCTCGGCATATCTTCCATAGTTCCGCAATCTCCGAAGCGTTAATAAAGATTTTTATCAGGTAATCATTAAATCGGAAATTGGCATTAGCCACACTATGAGAATTCTCGCAATAGCGGATGTGCACGGCAACGATGCCGCAGTGTATTTGGTAAATGAGATATATGGCATGCACACGATAGATGCTGTGCTAGTTGCGGGAGATATAACCCCCTTTGGAGATCCTTCGTTTGCATTGGAGTTTTTAAATGCGCTACCTGCACCGACATTTGCCGTGCCGGGTAATTGCGATTCTCCGGAGGTCATCGGGTACATTGAAAAAAGCAGAGCGGAGAATCTTCATATGAAAACGGCAGAGTTCAAAGGATTTAAACTAATTGGACTTGGGGGCACCACTAAAAAGGGATTCAGCATGGGTATAACCTTCTCCGATGAGTTTGCCGAGACTTTCATATCTTCCTGCGCGGGGTGTATAGTTCTCACGCATCAACCACCTTTTGAGATACTCGATGATGCTGGTGGAGGTGTGCATATAGGAAGTAGAGGTATAAGAAAGGGTGTAGATAATGCAAAGCCCGTGCTTGTTGTATCTGGACATGTGCACGAAGCGAGAGGATATGTCATAAAAAATGGGACAATCTTTGTAAATCCGGGTCCTGCAAAATATGGCTATGCGGCGATCGTGGATATTACAAAAAAGAGTGTTGAGATGATACAGCACTGAGAGCAAAAGTTTCATATTGTAGGATGATAATACCATGCCTGGAGGTATAAAGATGAATGGCGACAGTCTTGGGAATATAGATATTCTGGATCAGGTGCAGACTTATCTTGCAAAGCTTAAGGAAAAAGATAAAGTTCTTAAAGAGCTCGAGAGGCAACTCAAAGAGAAAGAAAATGAATTGAAAGCAAAAGAGGAGAAACTGGCAGAGGCGGAAAAGCGCATCAAAGAGAAAGAGAGTTTTCTGGACAAAAAGAGCGCAGAACTCGAAGAATACGCACGCAAACTTGAGGAAAAAGGCAAAGAAATCGAAGCGAAAGTTGCTGAGCTAAATAATAAAATAGCTGCAGTAGCCAACGCAGAAAAAACTCTGAAAGAATACGAAACGCATCTTAAAGGTCTCAGAGAGGAGATGGAGGCAAAGGTTGCGGAACTCAAGAATTTTGAAGAGTACATAAAGAAATCCATAGATGAGATGATTGCCAAGCAGAGGGAGATTCTGGAAAAGGGACTGGACATAGCCAAAATGCAGACTACACTTTCCGATCTCAGGGAAAAGATGATTCAGGCCGTTCAGGGATTATCTGGTGAGGTTAAGGTTGAGATACCTAAAGAAGTGCCGAAAGTAGAGACAAAAGAAGAGGAGAAACCCAAAGAGGAAGAGAAGAAAGAAGAGGAAAAGAAAGAGGAGTTTGAAACCATCATTGTTGATGGAGAGGAAATGATCAAATGCCCGCAGTGTGGCACACTGAACTCGAAAGATGCTATAATGTGCTATAACTGCGGATTTGTGTTCAGACCCGACGAACTACCGTAATCCTCTCTTGGATAACTCTTCCAATCTATTTTTTATGTGGTTTAACGCGGATTTCAGAATCTCATCGTTTCTGTAATTTTTAAGAATGCTTTGTGCTTCGGAAGTTGTCATCTCCGAATACATGATCATATTTTTCACGGCACGGGTCAGTTCGTCCACAATGGTTATATGTGCGGTCTTAGCAGTTCTCGATAACGGGTTCAGGTCTACTGTAACCACAGTTTTTCCCATGTTTCGCAGGGCCTGAGTTCTATCGCCGTCTTCGAGAGGGACCAAAACAACGTCCGCTGAATAAATCCCCTCTTTGCTACACAGCGCTCTGCTGTGTTCCAGATCAGGAATCACAGCATCGGGTTTCACACCCAGAATATCCACACCCAACTCCCTGAAAACTTCTGCTATTTTTCTCACCCTTTCCTCTGTTCTGTAAAAAAGATTCACCTCGATTTTCGCGTTGAGTTTTTCAGAGAGTTCCACTATCTCTCTGGCTGCGAGTGCTGTGACATTGCCATTCACGGAAATAACCGGCGTCTTTGCAAGTTTCATGGCTGCAACACCCGCTCTCTCTGCGGAGATTGCGAAATCGTAAGAGCGTTCTCCTATCAGATAGTCAAAGGTTTCACCCCTGCCGTGCGCAATCAAACCTGCCGGTG
>WAOZ01000032.1 GCA_015520975.1 DHVE2 group archaeon
GCAAAATGGAAGGTTACTGTGGATAGAGACGCATGCATCGGCGACGGAATCTGTGCAAGCATCTGCCCGGATGTTTTTGAGATGGATGACGAAGGAAAGAGCGTGGTTCTCAAAGAGATAATAGATGACAGCCTTCACGAGTGTGCCCAGGAAGCCGCAGACTCCTGTCCAGTTTCATGCATCCATATAGAGCAGGTAGAGTAAATGCAGGTTCCCCACATAGACGGGGAGATATGTGTCTCCTGCGGGATATGCGCCTATGTGTGTCCTGCAGGTGTAATCGAGGTGAAAAGTGCTCCCCGTGTGGTGAAACCTGAGGCCTGCATTGACGGATGCATGGAGTGCGTGGACAACTGTCCCACGCTGGCTATTGAGATAGTCCGGCAGTAAATTTATAATGTTTGCACTCTTCTCCCTTTTTATGCTTCTGATTGTGGAAGAGTATTTTAAAAATTATCCCGCAAGAAAAAAAGTTGCTGAACTACTCGTTAACTACGGGATCTCTGTGAAAAATTCAAAACTGTATTTGGGAAATATTGAGATGCCAATTAATGCCATAGCGCATGCCGCAGGTGTTAATCGCAAAATAGTGTATCACACCATTGAGTACATAGAGAGTACTTACGAACTCAAAAGTGTTTTTGAACGAATTCGCCCCCACTCTATTTTGACCGAGATTGCACCTATACTTGGATGGGAGGTTCTGGAGATATACTTCTCTGGAAAAAATTTCGGATGCACCGTGGAAAAAGTTTTCCATTTGCTCAGCGAAAAATCTTGCGAGGTGCGGCAAATCATAGGTGAGCGGTGGATCAACGGAAATAACAAAATATCCATAGTCATTGATGTCCCGGTGGATATGGAGATAATATCAAAAATAAAGAAGATCGAAGGTGTGGAAAGCATAGTCATACATACTTCTGAACTTGATAAGAAAAAAATAGTGTGCAATTACTGCAGAGTACGGTACTGTCCCCGAAAAGTTGGATTTGATGTTAAAGATAGGCGATGAGTATAAATCCTATTTCCTCTTACTCGAAAAATATGAAAGACGATTACGATATTGAAACGCTTCGGCTGGAGATGGACTGGCTCAAATCGGAAATTGAGAAGATTAAACCACACAAACACTGTATGAATTGCGGCATTGCAATTCCTCCCGACAAAACATTTTGCTCCAAAAAATGCGAGGATGAATGGAATTTTATGCTGAAGAAAAAGAAAAGAATGATGATTGTTAACATAGTATTCATTTTCATACTGATCTTTCTGCTTATGGTTGCAGGAGGACTGCGCTGATGCATGTTATAGTCGGAGGAACATTTGAATATCTCCATAAAGGGCACAGATTACTTCTCAAAAAAGCATTCGAGATTGGAACATTCGTGACTGTGGGTATAACCGCCGATGGTTTCAAAAAGGACTGCAAGGTTAGCTTTGAAAAACGCAGGGCAATAGTTGAAGATTACATACGACAGTTCGGGAAAGATTACGAGATAATAAAGATATACGATAAATACGGTCCTGCCCTCGAGATTCCATCCGGCTCAATCGTTGTTTCCAAAGAGACTCTAGAGAGCGCAAAAGAAATCAATTCTATACGCGTTAAAAAAGGGTTGGAGCCTTTAAAAATTCATCAGATCTCCACTGTGTATGCGGAAGATTTGATGCCCATTTCATCGCATAGAATACGCGCTGGAAAGATTGACAAAGAGGGACGAAGAATTGCACCCCTGATAGTAAATGTTGGTTCAAAAAATCCCTCAAAAATCAGAGCCGTGGAAAAAGTCTTTAAAAAAATATTCAAGTTCGAAATCCGTGTGATACCATTCGGGGTAGATTCTGAGGTGCCACCACAGCCCTTTGAAGATGATACTATAAAAGGGGCAATAAACAGAGCGAAAAAAGCCCTTGGAGATGGAGATTACGGGGTGGGCATAGAAGCAGGACTGTTCTGGAATGATGTTGTAAAGGAATATTTCGATAAAGCATTCTGTGCAGTGATAGATAGCTACGGAAACCTTACATACGGTTATTCTGCAGGATTTGTTTACCCTCCGAAAGTTATTGAGATGGTTAAAAGTGGAGTGGAAGTGGGTATTGCCATAGAAAAAATATCAGGCATACCAGATATAAAGAAAAAGCAGGGTGCCATAGGATTTCTTAGCAAAGGTCTCATCGACAGAACTGAGTTTAACGCTCAGGCCGTACTGATGGCTATGATTCCTCGAATTTCGAATACTCTTTACTACTAATTTTTAAGTTTTTCGTGCAGTAAATCGCGGGTTTTTCTGTGTTTGATTACAAGACTCACACCAATAAGAATGCTTACGAAGGACACGAATCCTGCAATAAAATACCAGTAATAAATTAAAACGCTCTCTTTTGTCCCGGAATGCTGCGTTGAATACACATATACATCAAGTATTGCTGTGCTGTTTCTGTATCCGTACTTAGTTGCCAGCACAGAAACCGTATGATTTCCCGTGCTATTGAAGGATATGGAAAATGTGTAGTATCCATTCTTTGCCACATCGCATTTTTGCTTTGCACCATCTACGAATATTGTCAGGTTCACATCCTCAACCAATTCACCGTTTTCATCAACAACTTTTACCGTATAGTTGGCAGTTGTTCCGTTTTCAACCCGCAGGGGGCCCATTACAGATACTTTCATTGTTGCCGGGGAAACATAAATTTTGAAAGTGCGGTTAATGATATTACCATCATAGTCTTCCGCGCTAACATTTATCCATTTCACACCTGTGAAATTGGCCACAAATACCAGATCAATAGAATCATCAGATACCATAGACACATTCATAAATGTTAGTGCGATTTTTCTTACGCCCATATTGTCCTGAGCTATGAAAGATATATTGATAGTTTCACCGTAAATGTAGGTATCTGATCCGCTCATAACCACACTCGGCGGAGCAGTATCTTTGAGACAGTGCAAAAGGCCATCATCGTCTCCGAAAAATAGTAAATTTCCAATTATGGATGGCGAAGATAGTAAATAATTTCCAACTGTGAAATTCCACATTTCAGTTCCGTTTTTATTGAAACAGTAAATTTTTCCGTTTGGAGCGTTTGCTGAAAAATATATGAAGAGTCCGCCAATCGTTATGGATGATTGCACGCCGCCTGCAACCGTTGCATTCCATTTCACGGTTCCATTTTCATATATCGCGTATATTTTTCCATTTCCTGAAAAACTTCCAGAGCCCACATAAATTATGCCATCCATATAATTGGGAGAGGATGTACTGTATCCAATATTTGTTTTCCACAGCAGATTACCCTCTGTGCTAACGGCGTATAGATAACCATCTGTGCAGGAAAAATACAGCGTGTTGTTGTGTAAAAGCGGTGTTGAACGCACACCGCCAGAGGTGTTGAAAAACCATTTTATTGTATGTGTCGAAATATCCACAGCGAGTATTCCGTAAGGAGGATACCATGTTCCATTGTAATTTCCAGCTATCGGTATGTAAAGGGTATTATTGCCATATGCAAATGTGCTGAAATACATACTGCCGGGCAGGGATATATTCCACATCTGAGTGCCGTTGAGGGACAGAGCATAAAGATGTGGCGTGGAATTATCACTTTCGTAAGATGCAATATATATTGTATCATTCAACACCAGAGGAGTGTTTACCAATCCGACATAGCCCGGAGAATTACATATCTTTTCACGCCAGATGACCGTAGAATTGATTTTAACAGCATATAAATATCCATCAGCACTACCAACAAAGAGTGTGTTGTTATACACATATGGCGTGCCCATTCCGTTTATCGTTGCATTTTTCCATATAAGCGTGCCGTTTAAAGACAGCGAATAAAGACCGCTCCACGATTCAAAAAATATTTGATTGCCGAATCCAACCACAGTGGAATCTATCCCGGAAAATGTTGTTCCCGTAGACACATTCCAGAGTTCATAGTCTCCCGGTGCATAGTAGGTTCTCTGTGCAATAGCCGTGAAACGCGGATATCTGTTTTCTGGAGTTGCCAGCGGTATACCTGCAGAATATGCCAAAATATTACTCGTTATATACTCGTTTTCTATCACCCATTCTCCATCCCATTCATACCTAGTGAGTCGATATCCGTTTATTATGGCGTATTGAGAGGATAGAAAAGAACATGTAAAACCAAGGTGCTTACATGCATCGATGGTGGCATTTTTAAAATCGGTGTAGTTAGTATGATACCACATAACCGTGCCATCTGGAAATTCGAACAGTATATCCATACCTTCAGAGACTGCTGGATAACTGCCGGCGATTACAAACGACATGGAGATGACATATCCGATGATTAGCAGTGCAGCAAATTTTTTATTCATATTTCAACTCTCAAAAAAGTAAAGAGATTTATAGTTTTCTTTTCGTGGCAACCACTATCATAGCAATAGCCATAACTGCGACAAGGTACAGCGCTGAGAATTCTGGGACAAGCGATACAACCTGTGCAGTATAAAGAGGAGATGCTCTTGTGTTTCCTGAAGTATCCACCAGCACAACATAGTAATCCACATTACCCGGTGTGCTCTGTGGAGGGATGTAGCCACTATAACCCGTACCTGTATAATTCATATAGACACAATGCCATTCAGTGCCTGTTATATTTTTGTAGTACAGCAACGCTTGATATACCTGAGTAGCATTCACAAACACTTTTATGTATTTATTCACATAGGCATTGGACACATTCACTCCGTTTATAATCGGCATGGTGGCATTGTTCCCTATTGCATAGATATAACCACTGTTCGAAGCGATTAAAACTGTAGAATCACTTATAACGGGTGTTGCGAGTATGTAGCCAGACGGCGTGGGTGTGTATTTCCATGCCAGTGTACCGTTTAAATAATAGCAGTAAACAGTTCCATTTGCCGAGTTCGTGGAAAACAGAATGGTGTCATTGGCAATCACCACGCCGCTCTGAACAGGGCCAGAAACCGTTGAGTTCCAGAGCACCGTACCATTTGTGCTTACAGAATAAACAACGCCTGCCGTGGAGTTTATGCTCGAACCCACATATATTACACCACTATGAACCGCAGGAGATGCCAATGTGCCTTCCAAAGTTATATTCCATTTCAATGCACCCGAAGTGGCATTAAGCGCAAAAATCGTGTTTCCAGATGTGAGATATACCGTGTTATCTTCAACCGCCGGGGAGTATTTAACAGGCGATGTCGTGGTGAAATTCCATACAAGTGTGCCGTTGCTTTCATCAACACATATCAACCCGTAAGGGGGATCAAAGCTCCAAGTAGAAGTATTGTACCTTCCTGCCAGCGGAATGTAAATCTTGCCCTTATATATCGCAGGCGTCCCGAAATAAACGCCACTGTTGAGCGTTATATTCCATATAACCGCGCCATTTGACATGTTGATCGCGTAGAAATATCCCCAAGGCGCGGAGGTCTCGTATGTCCCTATGAACGCAATATTTTTGCCATCATACACATCCGTTACCGGAGATGAAGATACACCCCACGAATTGTTAGATACTTTATATTTCCAAGCGATTGTACCGTTGTTTTTGTAAAAAGCGACAAGATAACCCGTAGAGTTCCCAATCACCACATATTTATCCGTAATCGCCGGGGATGATGTCACGCTTGCTCCCGCACTATTGTTCCATATTTCGGTGCCAGAGGATGTTAGCGCGTAAATTGCCGAGCCATCCGCAGCAAAAATCATACCATAGCCCACAGCAGGAGTGGCTGAGAATCCCCAAGAATACTGACCCTTATACTGCCATATCAGATCCCTACCCAGCACCTGAGCATGCACATATCCTGTATTGTTTATATTTCCTCTGTAAGCAGGCCAGGCAGTGTAATGACCTGGGACCATACCTGGCAATAACATAGGTGAGTATGTGGACGGATAGTCCTCGGTGTATATCCAAGCTATCACATCACCATTTTTGAGATTTATACTCGATGCTCCAACACTGCTTAACTCCCACTGATAAGAATCATTATTCCACACCAACAGATGCCAGTAAGCCCCAGGCCATTGGTTGGTATCCCAGCCAATAGTGTCAACGAATGCACCATAGGCAGACCAGGTGTAGTGAAGATTCAAAGAAAGATTCTGGCAGGCGAGTTCGGTAGCCTTTATGCCCGTTGTATTCGTAGGAGGTAGCAGAACGGTAGCACTTAAAACTTCTTGATTGCCAAACTGGAAAATTACCGTCGCCCATACACCTGTTGTAGCTTTGGTATGAAGATTGTGTATATCGTCGTTAGATTGGATCGCAGTGACCGATCCCTCTGCAAAAGATATTCCCACCGCGATTAGCAATACCAACACCGCTATACCCATCACAAACCCGTGTTTTGTCTTCATTTTCCATCACCTCAAATTTTTTTGACTGTATTCCAGAAAAC
>WAOZ01000033.1 GCA_015520975.1 DHVE2 group archaeon
ATGTTTCACCAGCATCAAATATTGCACTGTGGGGATTGCCCTTGAAATCTGAGGAAACCAGTGGTTCGTCCACATACTGGAGAATTCCTTTAAGTGGCCCATTGGCAGCTTTGCGAAAAGCCTCTCTCACATCATCTTCGGTTACATCTCGCTCCACTTCCGCCACCAGGTCAACCAAAGAAACCGTACTTGTAGGCACGCGAATCGCTATGCCGTGCATTTTGCCATCGAGTTCCGGTATCACCAGACCTATGGCCTTTGCGGCACCTGTTGTGGTTGGTATGATATTTATCGCAGCCGCCCGGGCACGACGAAGGTCTTTATGCGGAAGATCAAGCAGTCTCTGGTCGTTGGTGTAGGAATGCACTGTGGTCATTAACGCATATTTTATGCCGAAATTATCATTGAGCACCTTTGCAACCGGTGCAAGGCAGTTCGTGGTGCAGGATGCGTTGGATATCACATCATGTTTCTCCGGGTCGTATTTGCTGTGATTCACCCCCATAACTATCGTCACATCAGCAGGCTCACCCTTGGCAGGCGCGGATATTATAACCTTTTTGGCTCCTGCTTTGAGATGTTTTGCCGCTGCGCTTCTTGATCTGAAGATTCCCGTGGATTCCACCACAACATCCACATCATGTTCGCTCCAAGGCAGTTTCTCGGGATCTCTTTCACTGAAAACAGGAATTTTCTTATCGTTGATCATTATGTAATCCTCACCCGCAACCACATTCTCTGGAAATATACCGTAATTTGAGTCGTATTTTAGAAGATGCGCCAGTGTTTTGGGATCGGTTATGTCATTTATAGCCACTATGTCAAGCGTTTTGTATGCAACTCTGAAGAAATTTCTACCAATCCTCCCGAATCCGTTTATTGCCACCCGTACCATTTATTTCACCATTCATAAATTGGATGGTGTTATTAAAATTTTTTACCGTATCAACATGATCCGTTACTATGAGAGCCTTTCGGGGCATATATCCCTTCTGGAGCAGTGTGCGCATTTTCCCGGTCTGTGATGATTTCTATGCACCTCACCCGTCATTATAGCAACTCTCATTTCTTTGATTTTGGAGAGCAATATTTTTTTGAGATCTTCGTCGTAATCTATTTTGTAAATGACCGGCCCGTATTTCAGTATTCCATACGGTGGTGTTTCGTAGTTTTCCTCCACCAACAACATATATGCAGTAAGCTGCATAATGTGTGAAAACAAAGGCCCTTTAGGTATTCGCCCGGTTTTTATTTCCACAGGGACATATCCGCTTTTGGTTTTTATTAGAAGATCCGGCCTGCCCCATATACCATATTTTTCGCTTTTCAATATCGGGCTCTTTTCAAGATCATCTACATAAACAATCTCTCCGTCGGGCAGTTGTAGCTCCTTTTTTATTTCATTGTATTTCAATTCGTTTCTGAGCGTCAAATTCAGAAAATATGTAGCCACTATGAGCCATATGAGCGACGCTATTTCAAGGGCATATCCAAGCATGTATGCTGGTGGCAGAAAAAATGTCACGGCAAATATCGAAAATACCGTTGCTACCAGCGAGAAAACAACCATCATTCGTTCCATAATTTTTCTGTTCCAGATTAAAGCGTATTTTTCATATCTCCAGAGAATATATATTGCCACAAGAAGCCATAGAAGGGATACCACTATGAACACTCTGCTCAACACTGGAGAGGAATAGATGAAAGATATCCCCACCAGTGCAATAACTGTCGCAGCAAATGAATAATAAAGTACCACATTTTCAAATTTCTTTTTCTCGGTTGCACTTTTCTGATATTCCCTGGCTTTTTCACTGATTTCTCTGTGTTTTTTTACGCCAGCGCTTTCCTTATGTCTCTCTTTGCGCGATAACCACCAACTAAGCGGGCAGTACGAATACTTCTCAATATCCCCTGCAGAAATGTATTCCACGAGTATACTATGAGATATATGCTATTTAACATTTTGGTTTACTTTTTAAAAGCAGCATCCCACTTCCGATTACTGCGTATGTCACATAATAAAATACATCTCCGAGGAAATATTGACCGCTTCTAAAAACCATCAGAAAGTAAACTACATCGG
>WAOZ01000034.1 GCA_015520975.1 DHVE2 group archaeon
AATATATAGTAAACATAGTAGTCTATATTCTATGTTGGAAAACTCTATATTTGCCAAATTTATGATCATACTCGGTGAAACGAATGAACGGAAGAACACTCGGGATAATCATAATTGTTGGTCTAATCGTTGCAGCGGGATTGTATGTTTTTTATCCCAAGACCCAGAATGTGATTGTTCTGCGCACCACGGGAGCAACATTCCCGCAGTATCAGATGCAGAAATGGATTGCAGAATACCAGAGAACACATCCTGGAGTTAAAATAGAATACAATGGTGGCGGTTCTGGATACGGACAGGAAACATTTTTGAAAGGGTTAACGGATATAGGGAGAACGGATCCTCCTGTTAAGGAAGATATATGGAATCAGTTTCTGAGTACGGGCGACAGACCTCTTCAATTCCCTGAGATTGTGGGGGCTGTGGTAGTTGCATACAATCTTCCAGGTGTAAAGTCCCTAAATTTAAGCAGAGACGCACTTGTTGGCATATTTATAGGATCAATAGAATACTGGGATAACCCTGAAATAAAGGAATTAAATCCCAATGCCACTTTACCTCACGAAAAAATAGTGGTAATTCATAGAAGTGATGCCAGCGGCACCACAGACATATTCACAACATATCTGAGTATGATAAATAAGACTTGGGCGCAAAAGGTGGGATCTGGGAAAACAGTAAACTGGCCGGTTGATTCTCTTGGACGAGGAATCGGAGCTAAAGGGAATCCAGGGGTGGTGGCATCTCTCCAACAAACACAGTATAGCATATGTTACACTGAACTATCATTTGCTATAGAAGAAAATCTGAGCGTTGTAGCGCTTGAGAACCGAAATGGAGTGTATGTACTTCCTGATGATACTACTATAAAAGCGGCAGTAAGAGCAGTGGAGGCACATATTCCATCTCCAACAGAAGGCTATAAGGAAAATTTGACTCAACTTCTTGATGCCCCCGGAAATGAGACCTATCCTATCGTGGCATTCACTCATATTCTTGTCTGGGAAAATATAAACGGAAAACATTATTCCCCTGAGAAAGCAGAGGCTATAAAAGAGTTCCTAAAATGGATTCTCACAGAGGGCCAAAAAGATGCTAACCTTGCACCTGGATATGTGGGATTGCCGCAGAGTGTTGCTGAGATTGGATTAAACGCAATTAACAGCATACAATCTTAATTTTTTAAGGTGGTGATCCATGAAAAGATTAGAAACTTTGAAGATTCTCACCGCACCAGCGGTGATATTTGTATTCATTTTATTTGTCTATATGCTGTTTGTTTATATTTCTATGTCCATACCTATATTTCAGTGGGAGGGCTGTGATATCTATTTGAAAAATATATGGCATGCAAGTGAAAATCCATCAGAGGAGTATTACGGTCTGGCGGCGGCTATATGGGGAAGTGTATACACCTCCGTAATCGCGGTTTTTATAGCAATACCACTGTCTCTTGCTTATTCAATATTTGTTAATGATTATGCTCCAACCAAAATAAAAAATGTTATGATAATTCTATCGGATGTTATGGCTGGCTTGCCAACCATTATATATGGAATATGGGGTGCTTTTGTTCTTGTACCATTTTTAAGGGAATGGGTGATGGTGCCGCTTTACAGAGGATTATCATTTATACCATTTTTTTCTTATCCTCCCGTATCCGGGTACAGTTATCTTTCAGCAGGAATTCTTCTTGGCATAATGGTTACACCTTTCGCATCTGCAATAATAAGGGAGGCTTACGGATCTGTTCCACAGATATACAGAGAAGCTGCTTACGCTCTTGGATTTACAAAATATGAATCCACGCGTTTAATCATAGGTTTCATACGTCCAGCAATAATCTCTGGAATTTTGCTGGCTTTTGGTAGAGCAATAGGAGAAACAGTGGCAGTGAGCCTAGTGATCGGAAATACATTTAATATGAGTATAGGTTTATTTTCTCCGGGATATACAATATCATCGCTCATAGCGAATCAGTTTGGAAATGCATTCATATACAAACACATGACATCTGCGCTTTTTGCTGGTGGCTTGGCATTGTTTGGGATTGGTACCTTGATAAATATCGCAGGTATTCTATATCTCAAGAGGTGGAAGGAAAATGTTAAATTTTAGAAAGATAAAAGATAAAATTTTTTTGGCGTTTGTATTTTTAGGCACATTTGGTGCTTTATTTCCTCTGTTTCACATAATTTTTACCGTTATACTTAAGGGAATTCCGGTGATAATTTCTCGTGGAGTTATATTTTTCACGGGCACACTGTCGCAGGGCGGTATATGTCCTGCAATCGTAGGAACATTTATACTTGCCTTTTTATCCTCTTTGATAGGCATACCTATAGCTTTTCTTGTAGGGTTGTACATATATGAATATCCTGATAGTAAGATAAGTGAGTTTGTTAGAGGATTATTGCAAATAATGCTTGAATTTCCAACAATTCTAGTGGGTGTGTTTGTTATGGATATATTGGTGATTCCAATGGGCACATACTCTGCGTTGGCTGGGGCATTTGCCTTAGCAATTATAATGATTCCTTATGTTTCCGTTTATACTGCAGAAGCTATGAGAAGCATACCTTCCACATATAGAGAAGCGTCGTTTTCTTTGGGATTAAATCGTATTAATACAGTATTTCGGGTTCTTGTTCCCATGGCGAAACGTGGCATATTAACGGGGATACTCATAGCCGTTGCCAAAGTGGCTGGAGAAACAGCGCCCCTGCTTTTCACCGCAGGGGGATTATATGAAATTTATCCGCAGGGGGTATCCTCTCCGGTAGGTGCTATACCTCTTCTCATATACACGCTTATTCAAAGTCCCAGTCCAACTGATCATGCAACGGCATGGGGCGCATCGCTTGTTTTATTATTTGTGTTTATAGGTGTGTTCATCCCAATTCGTTTAAGTTTGAAGGAGGTGAAACTGTGAGATATGCTATAGAAACCCGTGATTTGAGGATATCTTATGGTAATAAAGAAGTAATAAAAGGAGTGAATTTCAAAATTCCAGAAAAAATTGTATATGCTCTGATGGGTCCCAGTGGATGCGGAAAATCCACATTGTTGCGCTCTTTCAATAGGTTGCTTGATCTCAATAAAGATGCAAAGGTTTCGGGTCAAGTATTGATCTTCGGAAGGAATATTTATAGTGATGATGTGGATGTTATGGAGATTCGGCGACAAGTGGGAATGGTGTTTCAGTATCCAAATCCCTTTCCACATCTGAGTATATACGAAAATATCGCTATTGGATTACGTTTAAATAAAATGGTTCAAACCAGGGAAGAATTAGACAGTAGAGTAAAATGGGCGCTGGAAAAGGCATCACTCCTTGAGGAAGTGGAAGATAGACTGGATGATTATCCTTCATCATTAAGCGGAGGACAGAAACAGCGATTAGTTATTGCTCGCGTTCTTGCTATGAAACCACGAATTCTCCTTTTAGATGAGCCTACGGCAAATGTTGATCCGGTGGGTACGAAAAATATAGAAAATCTTCTTTTTGAACTTAAAAAGGAATATACCATTGTTCTTGTAACGCATGAACCAGCGCAGGCGTCGCGTATAAGTGATTTTGTCGGGTTCATTTATCTTGGTGAGCTTGTAGAAAGTGGACCTACGGCGCGAATATTTGAAAATCCGCAACACGAATTAACAGATAGATATGTTAGAGGTATTTTATCATGAGGTGATGAAAATGGGAGAGATACTTATTGGAAAAATCGAAAATTTAAAATCGGAGGTTCTTGAGATGGGTGAATTGGCAGTTGGTATGCTTAGAGATGCTGTTGGGGCGCTCAAAACTCAAGATACCTATATTGCAAAGGAGGTTATTAAGAAAAAAGAAGATATTGCGAAAATGGATGAACAGATAGAGGAAAAGGCTCTAAGAATGATTGCGCTGTATCATCCCGTTGCCAAAGATATGCGCGTAATAGCTGCGGTATTGAAAATGATAACATATCTTACAAGAGTTGGAAGATATGCCAAAGATATTGCGAAAACCGCGATTCTTCTGTCAGATGAACCACACATCTCCAAACTTGTTGAGATTCCGTATATGTCAGATAAGGTTATTGAGATGATAAAGGATGCACTTAATAGCTTCAAAGAAGAAGATTTGAGTAGCCTGAAAAATTTCAGCGAAAGAGATGATGAGATAGACTCTCTTTATTATTCTATATTCAGGGAGTGCCTCACATATATGATGGAGGATACAAAAAACATCGCAAAATGCATTCATTATATTATAGTGGCAAGATATCTGGAAAGATGCGGAGACCACGCATGCAAAATTGCCGAAAAAGTGCACTATATGATAACAGGAGAATGGATTGAGATAAAATAGTTGGAATGATAAATATTATTTATTTTCTTCGCCATGCTGGACGCATGGAAAGAAGAGATTTTAAGAAACGTATGGAACTCGTTAAAAAATTGCGGGAGATGGGTGTTGAACCGTACCCGCATTCCGCTTCAATCACCCACGAAATAGAGGAGATTGTTAAAGAGCCCGAGCGTTATATGGGGCAGAAAATATCGACGGCTGGCAGGATATATGCGCTGCGTTTTCACGGTAAAATAGCCTTCGCCACTGTTAGAAGCAACGGTTATCAGATTCAGGGGTTTTTCAAATACGATGTTCTCGGCGAAGAAAAATATAAATTTCTCAAAAAATTCGTTGACCGTGGCGATTTTTTGTGGATACACGGTGAGGTTACGCGTACGAAAAGAGGGGAGTTGAGTGTCCTTGCGGATGATATAAAACTCATATCCAAATCACTTTATGATCTACCTCATGAATGGTTCGGTATAGAGGATGTGGAAAAAAGATACAGGCAGAGGTATTTGGATTTGATGCTCAACAGGGAATCGTTTGAAATCTTTCAGAATCGTGCAAAAATAGTTCAGGAAATAAGGAAATTTTTATGGGAGAAGGGCTTTATGGAGATGGAGACTCCCGTGCTGCAGCCCATATACGGCGGTGCGAATGCAAGACCGTTTAAAACCTATGTGAATGCATTAAAAAGGGATTATTACCTGCGCATATCAGACGAGCTGTATCTCAAGCGTCTCATAGTTGGCGGCTATACGAAAGTTTTTGAGATATCCAAAGATTTCAGAAATGAAGATATAGATACCACTCATAACCCGGAATTCACAATGCTTGAGGCGTACCAGGCATATGTGGATTATGAAGATATGATGAACCTAACTGAAGATATGATAAAGCATGTGGCAAAGGTGCTTGGCGTGGAAAAGGTTAAATTTGGAGAATATGAGATTGATTTCACCCGCCCGTTCAGGCGTGAGAGAATGCTTGATATGCTCGCAGAAAAAGGTATCACGGATGACACGCCTGACAATGAAATAAAAAAATTGCTTGACAAGTATAACATAAAAATGCCGAGATACGAACGCGGCCTTGCTCTTGGTAAACTGTTCGAGAGGATTTGCGAGGATGAACTCATACAGCCGGTGTTTGTGATAGATCATCCGCGTGAAACCACACCGCTCTGCAAACTGCATAGAGAGGATCCTAGACTCGTGGAGCGTTTTGAGCTTTACATAGGTGGCGTGGAACTTGCGAATGGATACACAGAGCTCAACGATCCAGAGTTGCAGGAGAAGTTTTTCCGTGAAGAAACGGAGAGACGAACCCTTGGCGATGAAGAGGCACATCAGTACGATGCAGATTTTGTTGAAGCGCTTAGATGGGGTATGCCTCCCACGGGCGGTGTGGGAATTGGCATAGATCGCCTGGCAATGATTCTAACGGGAAAGGAGAGCATAAAAGAGGTTATTCTCTTCCCGATGCTTGCCCCACGAGATTAGGTAATATGAGGCTTTTTTCTTCAATATGCCATTATCTTTTTATTCATGTTTTTGTTTTTCTTAAGCATGCTCGCTCTCATCTCACTCCTCTTGGTGATCCTCTTCTCAATAATTTTCACGAGGATAGGTGCAATTGCACTGGAGATGACAGGCATATCGAGGGACATTGCGCAGTTTCAGGCACAGTCAGCCTATACTGGTGTTGGATTTACCACCAGCGAATCAGAGTATGTGGTCTCACATCCAGTACGACGCAAAATAATACGAATTCTCATGTTCGTGGGTAGTGCGGGTATAGCCTCTGCAATAGCTATGCTCTTTCTTACATTTTCCGGGAACACGCAGGAGGAAGCGATGCACAATATTCTTTACTTGGGCATAGGCATTGCACTGCTTTTCATATTTGGAAAATCAAAACTCGTTGATAGAGCGTTGAGATTTGTAATTCTCGGTGCTTTGAAAAGATTCACCAAACTGAAAGTATATGATTACGAATTACTGCTTGGTATAGGAAGGGGCTACGCTATTGGCCAGATACTTGTTAAAGAGAATAGCTGGCTTGTTGATAGATACCTCAGAGAGCTTCGACTGAATGAGGAAGGAGTCCTTGTTCTTGGTATCGAAAGAAAAAAAGGAGATAAAATAGTGTACATAGGTGCGCCAAGGGGAGACACAAAAATTAAAGAAGGAGACAAAATAATATGCTACGGCCCTGAAGAAGTCATAGAAAATCTATCGCATCGCATAAAAGGCAAACTTGGGGATGAAGAGCATCGTAGAGAAGTTGAAAAGGAAAAAGAAAGAGAGAAACTGGAAAGACTGGAGGCTGATCAGCAAGATTAATCCTTTTTATTTGTGCTCTCTGGTTTCTCTGCTCTCGGAAGATTCTGGGGAATGCCTTTAACACGCACAGCATTTTTGCACTCTCTGCATACAAGGTATTTTTTGCTTCCCAGCGGGATCAAAGGAAGGAAAAATACTGTGAATGCTCTTTTCTGCACGACAAAGTAATGTTCTGTATCTTTATCACAGCGCTCGCAGTGCCTGATGAATGGGATATTTAGTACATGTGCCTTTTTCTTTATTCCGAAAAACACGATCACTTTTTCACCTCCTTAATTTTAGGTTTGCTGTAAAGCCACGCACTGGTGGCAATGACCATGATAAGCAGTGTCCCGCATACGAAATAGCCTATGTAATCCCAGAAATAATCTACGATATCTTTGTTTTCAAGCTTCACATCGATTGTGTAATTCACAGCGCTGTGTGACATTGCACCGGAGAGCGTGTAATTCATATTATCAATTACAAGGTAATAATTTCCATTTCCGCGCCAGTGGAAGTATGTTGTATTTTCGTCAGCAATTTCATAGTGAAACGATATGGATGTTGGGTTCGTATATTCATCGTATTCCTTATCCGTTAATAGATAGAAATCCACAGGTTTGTTTGTTTTTACCGT
The DNA here is from genome assembly GCA_015520975.1 of DHVE2 group archaeon. GTDB lineage: Archaea > Thermoplasmatota > Thermoplasmata > Thermoplasmatales > Aciduliprofundaceae > S143-98. Next base: position 7,301 of record WAOZ01000034.1, read on the forward strand.
CACATCCAGGACCTTATTCGGCTCGGTCATGTTGAGATGGTACACCTCAAAAAATCCTGCTGTATTGTACCCTCGTAATGATAATTTCCCCGAATCTCCTCTGCGCTCACCGGTACACCAAGTAAGACCACTACAGCAATACCCCATAGTATCCATTTGCCCCACATAGGGGCGGAAATATTGATTGCGTATATATACTTTTTGTATATGTGATATCTTTAAAGTCCAAATATATAAACACCAGTCTAAGTCTATGTGTTGACTATGTATCATCGGGACACAATGTCAGTGTAAGTTAGGATTGGCAAATAATGTTTTCCTCATAAAAATTAGTGAAAAGCGCATGCTGAACCTATCTCCAGTCCAGCAATTTCTTTTCCCCCTCTATCTTTTTCAGATCGGTTATATCTTGTGTTATTTCAAGGGTGCCAATGTACTCTCCATCTCTATTTCGAACCGGGATGTATTTTATGTAAATGGTTCGTCCACCCATATTTATCCAGAATTCTGCAAAATTTCTCTCTCCCGATTTGAATGCTCTGAGTATCTTATTCACAATGTGGACGCTTTTTGGAGGATGGCATAGCTGAACTTTTCTGCCTATTACACTTTTCGTTCTGGTGAAAATCCTGTGTCCACCGGAGAAAAACCTCACACGGTCATCTTTGTCTATGAAACTTATATCCACGGGCAAATAGCGGAATATGGCATCAATTTCCTCCGAACTCAAAAATCCGGTGTTGAGATCTAAATCCCCGTTTCTTTTAATTTTATGTGTGTCCGGGTTTATATCTTTTCCTTCCACCGCTTTCCTCACCTCATATGGTAACGACAGCAGTGTTTCACCATCTAAAGTGGGCGAAATCTCATAAGGATACACGGGCTTCTCCTTTGGTGTCCAGTCTTTCTTGGGAGTTATTTTGTAGAACCCTATTTCTTCCTCTTCCTCCTTAATTGCAGCCCATTCTCCCTCGCTGAGTAATGCAAGTGCTGTTGGATAGAGTATATTGTTTTCCCTGAACACCATATCGAGAACCGCGCTGGCAACGGCGGGAACATTATCTCTTAGTTTTTTCCAAAGTTCATCATCTTTTTCGAAGAGTTTAAGGACTCTTCTTATGCCGTATCTTATCTCATCGTGTTTTCTCCACAGCACGCTGGGTACAGCGCTTAGTCCTCGTCTTTCCAGATATGGAAACAGAAGCATCTCTTCGCGGTTGTAGTGCGTGAAACCGATTTTCCGCATTTCTGAAAGCAGATATTTCAAATTGTCTATGGCTTCAAGATTGGGACCTTCTTTGAGCATTGATACGTAGAGATTTAGTTGCTCCGCATCTTTCATAATCTCAAGATTTTCGTCGTAAAAATTCCGTAAAGGATGACCCGGCGGTAAATTTAAAATCTCCTTTTCAGCACCACTCACGGCATTGCGGAAAACCTCTACATGGATATCGCACATCAAAGCAATTTCTCTGGGAGAAATGCCCTCTTTAACAAGTTCCTGTTCGATTATGGGTATTTCGAGAGGCGAGATGCTCGAAAGTACATCTACAAATTCTTTTTTCACCTTTTCCACATCATCTCCTTTTTGTAGCCTTTTCAGCATTTCCTTAATTTTCTTTTTCTTTTCGTCCATAGTTTTGAGAAGCTCAGACATTTTTTATCACCTTGTTTAAAGAATTCATCACTCATTTTTAAACCTTTCTGGATTTTTTTGTGCAATTGAGATACATTTCCTTGGAAATGTTTTTAATAATCTATGTGCATAATCA
>WAOZ01000035.1 GCA_015520975.1 DHVE2 group archaeon
AGGAAGGTGGGTATTTAAAAATGAGAGATGTTGCCCAACGCCCAATACTTCGCCACTATCGTGGCTCGCCCTTCGGGTCGCCTAACAAGTGGGTATGCGGTTCGCTTCGCTCACCCAAATGCCATCGCCAAAAGTTTATATCCTATTATACCATTTATGGACAGATGACGGGCGGTGGCGCTTCGCATACCCGCCGAACGTTAAACACCAACAACTGGAAACAGCAACACGGCCGCAAATAAATAAAAAGCCACCGAGGTAACATACGGAATGAAAATTGCGAGGGGATATTTGTACCACACATTATTTTTGCCTGTGAAGTTCATCGCTAGCATAGGGAGAAGAAATACCGCGGAGTAAACAATTATTATCGTTGGCAGTATAATAATCGTGGCAATCGGATTGGCGAAAATCTGAAGTTTCGGAACGAGTTCAAATAGAATTCCCGTGAAGCCGGCCACCAACATCGCTTCCTTATCGCTCCATGCAAATTTTTTTGATAGATAGTATTTCCACACCAAAAACCACGGAACCCAGGAAATGGAGACCACCAAAAGATCCTGCCAGATAATGCTCCGGGCCAGAGTACCACCTGCAAGCCAGCACCATAGCTCCTCCACAGTAACGGATATCAGAGACACGAAAACAAAAAAAGTAAAGCTGTCGCTATATCTGGAAAAATTGCTCGTATTTTGTCCCTAAAATACCATAAAAAGGAGAGGTAGAGCATGCCGTATGTGAGAGCAAACAATGGAATGGAATATTCACCTATGAGAAGATAAATCACAAGCGAGATGGACAGCCATATTAAGATTGTGAACCATACGACATCCAGTTTTTGCATCGCAACAATAAATGAATAAAGCTATATTAAAATTATCACAAAAAAATAGAATTGAGGGAATTACATGCCCATTCCGGGCATGCCGCCCATGCCGCCCATTCCGCCGCCCATATCTCCGCCCTTAGGCGGCTTGGGCTCTTCTCTCTTGGCAGCGATGACATCATCGATGCGCAGTATCATAGTTGCAACTTCCGTAGCGCTCTCTATTGCCTGCTTCTTAACTCTCAGCGGCTCAATTACCTTTTTCTCAACCATATCTGAGATTCCACCGTCAAGCACATCCACGCCGGAGTATTTCTTCCCTGCCTGATGCTCTGCTTTGAGTTTCATTATGATGTCTATGGAATCCATACCGGCGTTCTCCGCAAGCGTACGCGGAATGATCTCAAGCGCATCGGCGAATGCCTCTATTGCGAGCTGTTCCCTGCCGCCGACACTGGGCGCGTATTCGCGCAGTTTCAGAGCCAGATTTATCTCTGTAGCGCCACCGCCAGCAGATGCATAGCCATCTTCCATTGCCACGCCCACGACCTTCAGCGCATCGTGAAGCGCTCTCTCCACTTCATCCACAACATGCTCGGTGCCTCCGCGCACGAGTATGCTGACCGCCTTAGGGTTCTTGCATCCCGTCACAAAGGTCATATTATCCTCGCCGATTTTTCTCTCCTCAACCACCGCAGCATACCCGAGATCCTCCGGGCTGAGGTCATCGAGATTGGTTATGATCTTCGCGCCGGTGGCCTTTGCGAGTTTCTCCATATCGCTCTTCTTCACCCTGCGAACCGCATATATTCCGTATTTCGCCATGTAATGCTGCGCAATGTCATCGATGGCTTTCTGGCAGAACACAACATTCGCACCGACTTCTTTAACCTTATCAACCATTTTCTTAATCTCTTTTTGCTCTTCCTCCAGAAATGCCTGAATCTGCGACGGATCGGTTATTTGTATCTTGGCATTTATCTCCGTCTTCTTCACCTCAAACCCCGTGTTTATGAGCGCAATCTTCGCATCCTTCACCACTCTGGGCATGCGCGGATGCACTTTCTCCTTATCGAGCACAATGCCATCAATGAGCACGGTATCGGTTATCCCGCCACCCTGCTTCTTCTCAACCTTGATGTTATCGATGTCCACACGGGTCTTGCCATCTATCTCTTCCTTTATGGCTTTAACAGCGCGCACAACTATGTCCGCAAGATACTCCTTGGCATCGCCAACATTTTTACCTGTCATGGCGGTCATCGCAATTTCTTTCAGAAGCTCATCATTTTCCACCTTGATGCCCAGCGAGGGCAGTATCTCCAAAGCCTTCTCGGCAGCGAGTCTGTATCCGTTGGTTATAATCGTCGGATGCACATTCTGGTCAAGAAGTTCTTCCGCTTTCTTGAGCAGTTCGCCCGCCAGAACCACCGCTGTTGTGGTACCATCACCAACCTCGGTATCCTGCACTTTCGCTACCTCAACCATCATCTTGCCCACGGGATGAGCAACATCAATTTCCTTAAGAATGGTTGCACCGTCATTGGTGATCACGATATCTCCAAGGCTATCCACAAGCATCTTATCCATACCCTTGGGTCCGAGTGTCGTTCTAACCGCATCCGCTATGGCTTTAGCCACCTCTATGTTCTTTTTCTGGGCTCCAAGTCCTGTTTCTCTCTGTGTTCCCTCTTTGAGTATGAGGATTGGTACATTACCTCCCATCATTCATATCACCTCATCGTCGGTAAGATAGTTCTTCTATATAAAATTGACGATTAGGCGCGTGCAAAAAGAATATGCAAAAACTTTTAATCTTTTTCAAAAATCCCGCTGTGTGGATATACGGGAGCGCATCAAAGAAATCGAAGACGAGTTGAAGCGCACGAAATACAACAAAGCCACCGAAAAGCACATACTGCGTCTGAAAGCCAGATTAACCTATCTCAAAAAAGAACTGGAAGAGCAGGAGCGCAGAAGAAAAGGACAGCGGGCATCGAAAGGTGTTAAAAAAGCGGGCGATGCAACGGTGGCAATCATAGGGCCGCCCAGCGTGGGAAAGAGCATGCTTTTCAACAAACTCACAAACGCAAAAAGCGAGGTGGGTGATTATGCATTCACAACCCTAGACATATATCCGGGAATCCTGAAATACAAGGGTGCCGAAATTCAGATTCTGGATATGCCGGGCATAATAGAAGGCGCCGCTAAGGGAAGGGGGAAGGGCAGGGAGATCCTCGGCGTGGCACGCAGCGCCGATCTGATTTTGATCATGGTGGACATTTACAGCTACGATTTGGAATACATACTTAAAGAACTGCACGAATTCGGCATACGCATAAACGAGAATAAACCCAAAATATCTGTGAAAAAGAAGGATAGAGGCGGGATAAACATAGCATCCACCGTGCCGCTGAGTTTGGAAAAAGATACAATAATTTCAATACTGCGCGAATTCGGATACATCAACGCAGATGTGCTTTTCAAAGAGGATATCACCCCTGAGAGACTTATGGATTTTCTTGCCGGCAATCGGGTTTATGTACCTGCGGTGTTCGTTGTGAACAAGGTCGACGAAGCGGATGAAGACACTTTAAGAGAAATCAGCACTGTTATGAAACCTTATGACCCGCTTTTCATCTCCGCGGCGAAGGATATGGGCATAGATGATCTGAAAGAGAGGATATTCACATCCGCTGGATTGATAAGAATCTACCTCAAACCCCAGAGTGGAAAAATAGATTATGACGCACCACTGATTCTGCGCAAAGGTGCCACCGTGGAGGATGTGTGCAAAGCGATACACCGCGATTTTGTTAAAAAGTTCAGGTATGCGATGGTATGGGGTAAGAGCGTGAAGTTCCCGGGACAGCATGTTGGTCTTGAGCATGTTCTAAGCGATGAGGATATAGTGAGACTCGTGATAAGGAAGTGATTTAATATAATTAGCCGTTATTCCATATTGTATGGTATGCGGTGTTGATGAGGCGGGCCGTGGCCCCGTGATAGGCCCACTAGTCGTGGCGGGCGTATGTGCCGATGAGGATTTTTTGCGATCCATAGGTGTTCGGGATTCAAAAAAACTGAGTCCAAAAAGGAGAGAGTACCTTGCAAATCTCATAAAAGAGCGGGCGGATAAGGTGGAGATTTTAGTTCTCGAGCCGGAGGATATAGATGCAATGCGCGAAAATATGACGCTCAACGAGATAGAGGTCGTTCTGTTCGCCAGAGTAATAGAGAAATTGGGCTGTGATAAGGTGTATGTTGACGCTGCGGATGTTGACGAAGAACGATTCGCACTGCAGATAAAATCTCATCTTTCAAAGGATGTGGAAATAGTTTCAAAGCACAAGGCAGATGACATATACCCGATAGTCAGCGCCGCATCCATAATAGCCAAGGTTGAAAGAGATTCTTTGATTGCAGAGATTGCGGAGGAAATCGGAGATTTCGGCTCGGGATATCCAGCAGATCCGCGAACCGTGGAATTTTTGGAAAAGTACTATTCAGAGCACGGCGAACTGCCACCGCATACACGCCATTCATGGAAAAGTGCCAGACGCTTGGTTAAGAAAAAGCAACAGCGCACTCTGGATACATTCTAAACACAAACACTCAGAAAAGTTAAATAAAACATCATTATTGGGAATTCTGGGCG
>WAOZ01000036.1 GCA_015520975.1 DHVE2 group archaeon
GCATGTATCCATGAAAACCGCGTTCCGCATAGTCATGGTTAATCTTTTCATGGCCTCTGTCACACCGTCTTCTTTCGGAGGCGAGCCCGCCAGAATAAAGATGCTTTCCGAGGAGGATATGAGCGGCGGCGACGCCACCGCTGTAACACTGAGCGAGCGATTGATAGAGTTCATATTTTTCGGAACCGCGTTGCCCGTGCTCCTACTGCTTTTGGGAATGGCAATAGATATTGAGGGAATAAAGTACTACCTCATCGGCGCCGCACTGCTCTTAATAGGTGCCGGCGCGTTCGTCATTTACATGGTTAAAAACGCAGAAAAATTCAGCAAGAAGATGCACAAACTTGAGTTTCTCGTCAAATACTTCGTGAAGGATGAGAGGCAGAGAAAAGACATAGTGAATAAAATGGAATCGGAGTTTTTAAACTTCGCAAAGAGCACGGTGGTTCTTATGAAAAGCAAAAAGCTGCATTTCATCGCCGCTTTCGGCTGCACGGCAGGCTTGTGGATCTCGGAGTTTTCAGTTGCGTCGTTCATCCTGATGGCCATGGGCCACGATCCCATGTGGCTTTTCTCGCTGACTGTGCAGATGATAATACTTCTTGTTTCAATACTTCCCGTGAGCCCCGGCGGGAGCGGCATATCCGAATTCACCGCGTATTTTCTCTACACCCAGCAGCTACCCTCATCCACGGTTGGCGCGCTGGTGATACTCTGGAGACTGCTCACCTTTTACGCAAATCTCATCGTCGGGCTCATCTACACGCTGGGATATCTGGCAAAAAAGTAAATATCCGAATTTAATTGGGTGGAACACATGACCAACGACAGTGAAAGGTACATACTGAACCTCAGAAACTATATATTCCGCGCCCCAAGCACACTGTTCACGCTGAGCGCCACGCTTGTGATCATCTTCATCGCCGGGTACCTATTCACAGCGTCGATCTTCACAGCATTTCACATTTTCCTGCTTCCTTTCATCATCGTGAATGCCCTCGATTACCTATCCATAAAAATCTCCAGGATCTATTTTCCGTTCAGGCGCATAACTTCTCTGAATTTTCTGTCATTTTTCATAGCGCTGATTCAGATCGCGTTTTTGCAGTTTTTCTACAATTTTTACTTCTCATTTTTCTTAGGGTTCGCGTGGGTCATATACCTGCGTGTGCTTGTGTACCGCACATTTTTATCCCGAGTCAAGCCCCTGGACATACTCACATCGCTTTACTATTCCATAATACTCGCGATATTCGCGTTCATATTCCACCCCTCATATCTCACCCCGTTTCTGCTCTCCACAGCAATATACGCGCTGGCCGCGCAGGTTTTCATACACTCCTCCATCTCAAGGTTCATAAGAGAGTACAGCGAGGACCCGCTGTGGTTCGTGTCATCGTTCATAAACTACCTTGCATTGTCTACCACAAGGCACCGCGACTCACTCAACATGTTCTTTGACAGCATATACACGCGCAGAAAAGTGCCTGTGACCACCATGGTGTTCAGAGCAAAAGATGACAGTATAAAAGCGGCATTCGTGTTTCCCTATGTGCATCCGGGTCCTTTCGGCGATGTGGGCGGAAGCAATCTCCCCAACAAACTCGAAAAATACACGGACTGCGATAAACTCTTCGTGTTCCACACCGCCACCACGCACGACAACAACATAGCAACCGAGGAGGATGTGAAAAAAATTGCGAATTGCATAAAAAACTCATTCTCCAAAAACCCGGATGATGCAAAATGCTCCTGCTACAGAAGATTCGAGATCCATGATGTGGCGGTGGGTGTGCAGGTGATCAACGACTGTGCAATGGTTCATCTGCTTCCCGTGAAAAGGGTATTTGACGATGTGGATCTGGACGCCGCGCTGGAGCTGAGAAAACTGTTGCTCACCAGATTTAAAGAGGTATGCGTGGTGGACGCGCATAATAACTTCGACGAAAACGCCGTACCCTTGACAATGGGCTCAAGAGAGTTGCGCGCCATACTGGACAAGGTGAGTATCGAGACTGCAAAGCACCCGCTCAGGATGGGTGTGGCGTTCAAAAGATTCGAGGGAAAGAGCATAGGCCCCGGCGGCGTGCGCGTCGCCGTTCTGGAATGTGGTGATAAAAAATGCGCATACATACTTTTCGACGGCAACAATATTCGGAGCGGGTTGAGAGATAAGATACGCAACTCACTCCATGACCTTGTTGAGGATGCGGAAATATTCTCCACGGATAACCACATAGTGAACATAAGCATGATAGACCTCAACCCCGTGGGAGACAAGGACGAGTGGGACGAACTTGTGAAAATCGCCCGCAACACAGTAAAGGAGGCTCTGAAAAATATAGAAGAGGTAAAAGTGGCATATCACACCGAGTTCGCGGAGCTGAAAATGGCCCGTAGAGGCCAACTCAAGAAGATGACCGAAATAACGAGATGGAGCATGGGCCGTGCGAAGGTTCTGGCACCGCTGACGCTCGGCACCGCATTCGTGCTATCGCTGCTGATTTTCTGGATATGGCTGATTTGGAGGTGAGCGCGTTGAAAATCGGCACCTGCGGTTTTCCCGTGGCGCGAAAAAAATACTATGCCGAATTTGATGTTGTCGAGATACAGAAAACATTTTACACCCCTATATCCGAGAAGCTGGCGCAAAAATGGCGCGGAGATGCGCCCTCTAATTTCGAGTTCACGCTCAAAGCGCCGCAGATGGTTACGCATCCTCCAAAGAGTCCCACATACAGGCGCTACAAAGGCAAAATGGGTGATTTCGGCTATTTTAAAGTGAATGAAGATGTGCTATCCATATGGGAACAGTTTGTGACTGTTGCAAAAATTCTCAGAGCGAAGGTGATAGTTTTTCAGAGTCCGAGAAGTTTCAAGCCCACCGATGAAAATATCAGAAACATCCATGAATTTTTCTCCACGGTTGAGAGAGATTTCATATACGGCTGGGAGCCCCGAGGCGATTGGGATCCTTCTACGGTGAGAAAAATCTGTGAAGAGCTGAACCTCGTGCATGTTGTGGATCCGTTCAAATCCCCAAAAATGTATGGAGAATTCGGATATTACCGGCTCCACGGCATCACAGGATACAGGTACAGGTACTCAGATGACGAGCTTTTCAAGCTCAAAACCATTATCGGCGAAAAAGATTATGTCATGTTCAATAACACAAATATGTGGGAAGATGCTAGAAGATTCAAGGCACTACTCTGAGAATCGCCGCTTCGTAGTTGCTGTAATCGATGGCAATTATCGTGGTGTATCCGAGCACAACAAACTCGAGCGTCATGTTCTCGCCTTCTTTGAGATATGCCCTGTTGCTCTCAAGATTCGTGATGTTAAAGCTCACATTTGTGAGGCTCATAAAGTACACGGTTCTGTTGCCATCCCCGTTGATCAGCGTTGTGTTGAACGCGAAACTATGCACCGTTGACGGCTCAAAACGCAGCGTTGGCGATTCTGTAAGACACATAATCGTGGTGTTCCACCATTTCACCATATGAGTCTTGGTTTTCAGTTTCACGGATAGGGTATGGTTCCCGGCATCGAGCATGCGCACCTGCACGCTCAGATTCGTGCCGTTTCCCGGATCCAGTGAGAACACGAATTGTGTAGCGCTCAAATTGAACTCACCTGATACTATGAGCGTTATGTTCTCGCGCATCTCCCCTTTGTTCAAAATATGTATGCTCAGATTCGCATATTCCGAATAATTCTCTATCATAATCGTCGAGTTCACAGTAGCGTCGAGCTCCACATTTTCGTGAAGCACCACCATCTGCATCGGCACGGGTACGAATGTCACGGCGAGAAGCAAAAACGCAAACACACCCACGCAAAAATGCTTTTTATCCAGTGGGGTTATGTCGTCGAGCGGAGGCGGATGCCTCAGCCCCAGCACGAAAACTATTACGCCGAATATGGCCCAGCCGGGGTACAGCATTATGCCCATGATTATGAGAAGCGCGCCGAACACATAGCTGATGTATCTGGCATGTTTTCCAAAAATTGCCCTTGCCACATGCCCGCCATCGAGTTGTCCGATAGGAAACAGATTGATCGCAGTCACCACGAATCCGACCCATCCCGCCACGGCCACTGGATGCATGTAAGGCGGCGCGGGAATCAAACTATTGAGGAGCTCGTATATTATCGGCACATTAAACAGTATGTAGCTGTTATACTGCTCGGGTGTCACATTTGGAGGGCTCACGCTACCTAAATACAGCCCTATTATGGTCACGGGTATCGCCACAAGAAAGCCCACAATGGGCCCGGCGATGCCTATATCCAGCAACGCTTTTCTGTTGGGTATCGGGTCTCTCAGCGATATGAACGCCCCGAGCGTGCCAAGCATAGTCGGTGCAGGTATGAAAAACGGAAGCGATGCGGCAACCTTGTACTTTTTAGCCATAAAATAGTGTCCCATCTCGTGAGAGCCCAGTATGAGGAGAAGCGGGGCAGAGAAGAATATGAACCCGCCGATAAACGCGTTTAAGAACGATGTCTCACCGTAATATCCCATATAGTACCCCATACCCACAAATATCGTGGAGAACACGGTCGCTATAAGCAAAACGACATTGAGAACTATACTGCGGTATCTTCTGTGCGGTCTTCGCACAACTATGATCACATACTCCCCATTCTCCCTCCGAACCATGGGGATTATATCTCTCGGTACCAGCTCGGTTCTCAGCATGTCAAATCTTCTCTCAAGCTCCTCTTCAGATGCTACCGTGAAATAGAATTTCAAAGCCTCGGGTGTGATGCGCATCTCGTAAACATCAAAATAATTTTTAACGATTCTCTCTACCTCTTTAATTTCCTTTGTTACCATTATATCCCCAGCAATTCCTTCGCCTTATTTAATCCTTGCTTCGTGAATCTCGGATTGCCAACACCCTGCGCAAAGTTATTTTTGCCGCCGCCTTTTCCTTCCATTGCCTCAGTTATGCCTTTGATGAGCTCTCTTGCTCTACCCGCATCGCTGTAAACGAGCACAAATCCTTCTTTGTTTATGAGCACATATTCTTTAAGATTCTTCGCCAGCTCTCTCGATAAATTCAGCATATCCCCCTTCGAAAGATCAAGCAACACTGCCACTTTACCATCCACAGCTCTGCTCAAGAGCTCCGTTTTCACGGATTCCACCTTGTATTTAGATAACCGCTCCACCTCTTTTCTCGCTTTCTTCCACTCAGATTGCAGTTTTTCAATAGCATCCGGCACTTTCTCCCAAGAGGTTTTCAGCATATCGCTGGCTTTTAACAGCGTGTCTTCCTCACGCTGCACATGCTCGAGCGCGCTTATGCCCGCAGAATATATGATCCTGCTCACCCCATCCTGAATCCTCTCAGTACGAAGAATCTTTAAAAATCCAATCTCGCCGGTCATCTTCACATGGGTGCCGCCGCAGGCTTCAACATCGTACTCACCAATCTTAACAACCCTTATCTCTCTCCCGGGGGGCACACCGCCTTCGTAAAGCACAAATCCGTATTTTTTCTCGGCTTCTTCCCTCGGCATGAAACGCGCATCCACCTCTATGTTGCTTGTTATGATCCTCATAGCCACCTCTTCAATCCTCTTTATCTCTGAACGCGATATGGGTTTGTAATGCGCAATATCAAATCTGGATTCATGCACATCTTTCTGTGTGCCGTGCTGCCACACGTGCCTGCCAAGCACCTCTCTGGCAGCTGCTAAAAGAACATGCTCGGCCGTATGCATGCGCATGAGCCGCTCTCTTCTTTCCCAGTCAAGGATTCCTTTGACACGAGCGCCTTCAGGCACAGAGCCGTCGATTTTATGCACCACAATCTCACCGTATTTCTGCACATCCACAACCTTCGCTTCGCCGCCTCTCCATACGAGTTTTCCAGTATCGCAGGGCTGGCCGCCGCCTTCAGGATAAAACGCCGTGGCGTCCAGTATCACCTCGCCATCTTTGCTGTAAAGCACATTCGCCTCGAATTCGCGCATATACGGATCCTCGTAGTAGAGTTTTCGAGTGGCTGGATAATCGTAAACTCTGTGCTCTTTTTTCTTAACCGTCTCTCTTTTTTCGTGTCTCTTGGCCACGAGGGCATGGAAATTCTCAGGTATCTGTATCTCAATACCCATCTCTTTCGCAACGCTTTTCACTATATCCGGCAGCAGCCCGTGAGAATCGTAAAGAAGAATGAGGTCATCTGTATCGAGAGTTTTCTTCTTTTTGAGAAGGCGCTTAACTATCTCCTTGCCCTTGGACAGCGTTTTGCGATACCGCTCCTCCTCAAGCTCAAGCATCTCGCGCACAATGGGAATCATGCTCGTATCCATTATATCCGAAAAACGATTTATGTGCATCTCCACCAGTTCTATAAGCGAGATCGGGTTATCCAGATCATCCAGTAGTTTCAGGGTGCGGCGTATAAGCAACCTTGCAAGATACCCGGCCTGCGCGTTTGAAGGCACGATGCCATCGGTGAGCATGAACGCCAGACTTCTGCTGTAGTCTGCAACGGCATATATCTTCTGCAGAGGAATTATGAACTTTTCGTACTCTTCCCGCGTGGCAGAGGCATGCTTGAGAACCTCGCTGATCAGCAGATCCGCATTCTCGTGCTCAATTTTTGGTGATAGAAGCGCGAAGCTTTTCAGTATGCGGTCCTCTTTCTCGCCGCGCGTCAGCCCCACCAGATCCATGAGCTTCTCTATCATTTCGGGATATATCGCGTCGTATATGGTAGGCGTGCCCTGACTCGCCCAGACAAATCTCTCAAGGCCGTAGCCCGTGTCCACCACCTTCACCGGCATCTCTGAATAGCGCGTTCCGTTGAGTTCTATATCCCCGTTCGGATCCTCTTTCAGATTCATAAACACCAGCGTCGCGAGTTCAAGGCCGCCAACAATAACCTCAAAACTCGCACCCGCGTTTCCGCCCCCTATCCACGGCTTCTCTTTAAAAACCACACCTTCTGAATCTCCACCGAGAGATTCTATGAATTCGAGCGCGTATTTCACAGTTTCATCTTTCCAGTAGATGAATTTATCAGGGTAGTTGAATGCGTGATGCGCCATCATCTCAAACCCGGTCAGGTGCCTGCCGGTGCGACCCACAGAATCCACATCCACCATCCTTATGCACGGCTGAGATATCACCAGCGGGTTCGCCGGTGGCGGCACCTCGCCGCTTGTCACATGAGGCTGGAAATCGTAAATTGAAGCGTTCACGAGAAAAACATCATCTCTCCATCTTGCAACCACCGGATATCTCTTTAATCGCGTATGTCCACGCTTTTCGAAAAAAGAGATGAACGCCTCTCTCATCTCCTCCACGGTGTACTTTTTCCCGAAAATTGGGTCTGTCAGAAAAGTGTACTCTCCGCACGGCGCCTCCGTGCAGGTATCACGCGGAACCTTGCTCCAGAAATATGCCCCGCATTTTTTGCATTTATAGCGCCTGTATCCATGTTCTCGAAAGTAATCTATCGCAAGCTCCTTTTCAAGCATAATAGCCCCCATAACATAAGAAAATATTAAAGTTTGTTCATTGCTCACAGCAAACCGAGAGATTTGCGTGCATCCTCGCTCATACGCTCCGGGCTCCACGGCGGATCGAAGGTCAGTTCAACACGAGCGTTTTTCACACCGTCTATGGCTCTTAAGCGCTCCTCAACCTGCTCGGGTAGCAAACGCATTATGGAGCAGCCGGCACAGCCCATGGATAGCAGGGTCATTCGCACCTTAACTTCATCGTTTTCAACATCCACACCGTATACCAAACCCATATCCACTATGTTCACACCAAACTCAGGCTCTATTATCTCTTTCAGCGCGTCCCAGACCTCTCTCTCAGATACCATACTTCTCACCATTTTTTTACTCAGCACGAACCCTCGTTCCATGCGGATTTCACATACTTAGAGGGATTCGCTATGAACTCGTCCATACACTCTCTGGAGCAGAAATAATAAACCCTGCCCCTGTACTCGTATTTGAACTCTCCTTTTTTTATCTTTTTGCCGCACACGGGGTCAAACGGCATTGCTCATCACCTCAAGCTCAACTGGCAATTTCTCAAATGCCTCGCGAATATTTGAAACTATCTCATCAAAATACTCATCCTGCGGCACATTCAAGAGTATCCTGACCTTTCCATCTTCTATCTCTATCTTATCAACGGCGCCCGAAGAGAGCAGATCTCTATCCGTGTGTGGATCCAGCAACCCGCGCAGCATCCTTTTAATAAGAGTCTCGTCAATTTTTTTCCTGCCAGAGATCACTTCCCATTTATCAAGCGCGATGCGAAGCGCCGTCACCGCCAGTGCCGCGCAGTGGTACTTTATCTTCGGCAGTCCGCCGAGCTGTTCAACCTCGTCTTTGAGCGTGAGTTTTCGAACCTCATCCACATGCTTGCCCTTCACCATCTCCGTGATCATAGAACTCGTGGCTATGTTGGCAGCGCATCCATACGATTCAAAGGTTATTTTCTCAATCACATCGTTTTCGTTTATCTTCAGATACAGCTTTATCATATCTCCACAGGCGACACTTCCGGCAATGGATGTAACATTCGCATCATCCAGTGCCCCCACATTTTTCGGGTTCATGAAAAGCTGCAAAACCTTGGGAGAGTAACCAATCTTCATTTTTCTCGCCTCCTGTACAGCGGGCTGAACGAGCGGAGCCGATCGACGATTTCCTCCATAATCTCCACCGCGGTGTTTATCTCCTCGCGGGTTGTGTAGCGGCTGAGCACGAATCGTGTGGAGGAGTTCACAAACTCCATATTCCTCTCTATGGCGCGCATCACATGCGATGGCTCTAGAGACTCGTTATAGCACGCAGAACCTGTTCGGATTATCAGCCCCATATGACTCGCCATCATAAGTATGGCCTCACCCTCAACACCTTTAAAAGATACATTGACATTATCGCACACTCTTTTATCTTTCGGGCCGTTCAGTTTCGAATCTTCAATGTTTAAAAGCCCGTTGATGAGCTTATCTCTCAGTTCTCTCATTTTGTCCACATCGTCCCAGTTCCAGGTCTGCACGGCTTTGGCGAATCCAGCAATAGCGGGTAGATTGGGATGCCCTGCCCGAAATCCGCGTTCGCTCATCGGGCCGTGCAGAAGCGGCTCTAGTTTCAGACCTTCTCGTACAAATAACGCGCCTGCGCCAAGCGGGCCATGGATAACATGCGCAGACATGGTCAAAATATCCACGGATATCCTCTCAACATCTATCGGCTCCTTTAAAAAAGAATGCGTGGCGTCAGCGTGATAGATCACCCCCTCATCCTCCGCAAGATCCGATATCGCTTTTATATCCTGCACGGTGCCTATCTCCTGATTCACATGCTGAATACTGAGAAAATTCGCATCCGAAATCAACTCTTTGAGATTTTCAATAGATACAAAACCTTCAGAATCAACTTTTAATTTACGGGTTTTAACGCCGTATTGAGAGAGATGCTCAAGGCTTCTGAGCACGCATTTTCTCTCTATGGGCGAGGTCAGCGCCACGGCACCTTTTTCTTTCTTTAAGATTTGTAAAAGCGCACCTTTCACCGCCAGATTGTTTCCCTCTGTGACGCCCTCGGTGAATATTATCTCCTCCGGATGCGCGTTTATCGCGCGTGCAATCTCCTCCCTCGCACGCCATAATGTCTCGGTAGCCTCCTCCTCGTACAGATGTCCAAACTCGCCACCGGGCACACCGAATTTATCCAGATACCTCTCCCTCATAACCTCAAAAACTTCCTCCGAGATGCGCGTTATATTTCCGTTGTCAAGATAGATTATCCTCATTACAAACCGCATTTATGAAGCCATATTTAAACCATTCTGGACACATATGTGGATTTTATAGCCCCCAGAA
>WAOZ01000037.1 GCA_015520975.1 DHVE2 group archaeon
AAATTTCCGCTTGAGACCCTTGTGGATGGCGGCGGTGACTGCGAAGACACATCACTGCTTTTGATTACACTCTTAGATGATTTGAACTATTCTGCTGTTCTATTTGTTATGAAAATCAAGCTGCTGCTAGAAGTTGCGGGTCATGTGGCTGTTGGCGTGAACATCTCCGCACCCGTACCCGACGACTCTTTCACCAAATATCTTAAATTTAGTGTTCTGTACAATGGCTCAAGATATTACTATATGGAGACAACTACGAATGCCTCAAGAGTGTCTTATTTTGAGGATGTTCATTACTGGGTGGGCGTATCCCCTACGGAGGCAGGTGCGGATATATTGAACCTGACGGTTATCCCTCAGAGCAACTATCATTATCACGGATTCGGTGGATTTGGAAATTATGTGCGAGAGGTATCGCAGAGCGAGGAATTTCCGTGGTTTGGAGTGATACTTGGAATATTGATGACGGTATATATCCCGCTGTTTATAATATCGCTTAAAAATGAGAGGAAGAGATGTCCCAGATGTAGAAATGTTGCAGAGGACTGGTACCATTATTGTCCCCATTGCGGATACTGGCTCGGATATGGATTACCGCCTCCGCCACCTCCGCCGATAATATGATTTTTATAATTTTTTAGTTTTGTTAAGTTTATTTTTTATCATTTCTTCCACTATGTCTAGGAATTCATCTTCCTTGCCGCGGGGAATGGTGGCTCCTGCAGCTATGTTATGTCCCCCACCGGTACCACCGACCCTTTCAGAGGCTTCTCTCATTATTATCGAAAAGTCCAGACCCTTGTTAACCAGCGTTCTCGGTGAGCGCACGGAGACCTTGATTTTCCCATCATCGCTATTCGCAAACGCTATTATGGGCAGTTCATTGAAACCTTCTTCGCTGAGCACCATGGATGCAACTATGCCCACGATGTTTTCGTTTATTTTGCTACCCGCGTGGAAATACTGAAGATATTCCCTTTTTACTATGCCTATCTCTTTAACGAATGTCAGGCCGTCCACTAAATTTCTTCTGTGTCTGTTGAGCATGTTCATGGCTCGGCGATAAAATGAATCTCTATCGCCCATACACACTCGCAATCCGATTAAAGCATCACCGTAGCGTCCGCAGGCATTGAGAAGCGTTGCAAATTCTTTAGCATCGTGGAGCGGTGTGCCCTGCTCCTCTTTCGGTAAGATATAAACTTCTCCAATAAGTCGTTTTGCGATTACGCTTCCGTATCCCGATCTTAGAATCAGACGCGTGAGTTCTGACAGAATCAGGCGCTTTTCGTCCATATCAAGATCTATCCATCTTCGCCATCGCTCTCTTTTAAGAGGAATTCCGAGCGATTTCAGAAACTTTATCGCCGCTTTATCATCACCTGTTATTGTGGGTAATACAGGGTCCGTGGAATACTGTAGCATTTTAAAAATTGGGCGCGTTTCCCTTCCGAAAAAGCGTGCATCTATGAAATAGTCTATAAAACCATGCTGTTTTCCTTCTTTGAGTATCACACGATTCGTTCCTATGAGACGCAGATTTTCCGAATCCTGCATATCACCTATTGCGCCCACGATGGCCAATGCACTTAAATCCACATTGTCCTTTCCAAGTTCTCTGGCTACCAAATAGGTCACTCCCGCACCGCTTATATCCGTGGCGCCATCTCTGTTGAATAGATGCGGGTTGAGTTGCAGAACCCTTGATTTGCTCAGCTCCTCGAAAAAAATAGATAAGTTCTTCCGCGCTCTGGGCGGGACTATCACATCGAGGCTGCTGGGTACATGATGATCCGTTACCACAGCGTTGATGCCGTACATTTTGTGCACCATGCCGCTTCCGAGGTCAGTGAACCACACCAGCGGCGGGTTTTCATCTCTCAGTTCCTCTATTTTCTGCTCGTCGAGCTGTTTGACGAAATCAACGCGATACTCTTTGCCGAGCCTTTCAAGGGCTTTGGCGGCTATGCTGGCTGCGGTTATTCCGTCCGCGTCTATATGCGAAACTACAACAATGCGTTCTGCAGCGCTTATCAGCATTGCAATCTCTTTGGCTCGCTTGAAAATCCCTTGCACGGAAATCACCATGGCGCGATTGTAGAAAATAGTTTTTCCGCACCAACAAAATTATATAGTTTTATACGATTGTAATCGTGGGTGGAGGTAGATATGCGTAAAAAACTCGTGCTCTCGATGTTTCTGATCGTTGCAATGCTAATCACAGCGACACCGCACACTGCACCAACTGCGCATTATGGTAAAAACAGCGAAGTTACAAGAGCGCCGGGATTCGTGTTCGATCATTATCCGAGTTATGAAGAAATGAACGCAACAATACACAACATGAGCGCATATTACAGCGATATAATGACCGTGTTCTCGATAGGAAAAACCTACGGTCTGAACCCGAATACTATGAAATACGACACACCCAGGGATATATGGGTCGTGAAGATATCCGATAATGTCAATACATTCGAGAATGCCACCGAGCCGGCTATAATGATTAACTGGCATCACGCCCGCGAGTGGATTGGCCCCGTGTTTATCCTGTATCTTATGCAGATGCTCGTTGAGAATTACAACACGAATGATACCATTCACTGGATTGTCGATCATTTCGAGATATACTTTGTGCCCATGACTAATGCAGATGGCTATGTTTTCGACGGAAACGGCAATCCCGCGAATCTCTCGGGCGGCGTGCTCTATGCCACTGGCGGATGGCGAAAAAATGCACGGGATAATAACGGCAACAGAACCTTTGAGGTGACGGATAAATGGGGTGCCACGGGAGAAGGTGTGGACTTAGAGAGAAACTGGGACTGGTACTGGGCTAATGGAAACTCGGATTCCAGCGCTGCGGATTATCGCGGTCCTGCACCTTTCAGCGAGCCGGAGACAGCGGCGGAAAGAGATTTTATAATCAACTACGATATTGATTCCTACTGTGTGATACATAGTTTTCACGGAACCGTGCTGATTCCCTGGCTGTACACCGCTGCAAACGCACCCCACAACGCCTTTTATCGTTCTATGGCGGAGAATATGACGAAAAGAACAAAGATTGAGGGAAATGCCTCGCAGCATTACGATTATGGCAGGCCGGATGAGACTATAGGGTATTCGGCGCCGGGTGGCAGCCCTGACTGGGTTTACGGCACATATAACAAAATAGCAATCGCCGTGGAAATGGAGCCGAAAAATATAAATTACCTTCTTGAAGATGGTTTTCATCCGGATACCTCGAAAATAGCGACATATCTCGACGATCTTTATGAGGGTATGATGTATTTCATCAAAGCAAGTAGCACAAATTTAAAGGCGCCCAGTGAAGCGAGCAATCAGCCGAATCCGTACATAGTGTGGGGCCATGTGAAGGATTCATCAGGTGCGCCTGTTATAAACGCACTCGTTAAGATCAGGGATGAAAGCACGGGTGAAACGATTTACACCTACACGGATGATAACGGGTACTATATGCTGAATCTCGGAACACTTAGCAATAAATACAATACCTCCACACAGTTCACAATATACACTGGAGATTTCGTGCAGAGTTTCACCACGGATGCAAACGGCGAGAAAAATATTGAGATAACGGTCACAGTTGTGCCAGAGATGACGGATTACACGGCTTTCGTGGTGATTGTTCTTCTGATCATAACGCTGCTGTTGCGGAAAGGGGATTTTTGATTTTTTGTTTTTATCTTTCTTCATGAATATCACTTTTTTCTGGTAGGTGAACTTCAATAGAGCGTAGATGGTGTGTTAAAAACTTTGATGAATGTCTTCAGCGAAAATATAACCTGCTGTTAAGTGACCCGAGCGAAGCGAGGGCGAGGTGCGAAGCACCGAAGCGAAGCGTAGAATTGTAGGCGGCAAAAATGTCATTTTACACCTCTTTCAAAAAAGTCCCATATGACTTCACATGCGTTTATAT
>WAOZ01000038.1 GCA_015520975.1 DHVE2 group archaeon
GTATATTTCCCATACTCTGTTAAGAGGATCCTCATAACCCGCCCGTTTCAGTGCGGTGGAGACCCTTGAGATGTGCTCTCCAAATCCCCCTATCTCACTCATACCAATTAGAAGACCGTTTATCATCGCTTCATATATGGTTTTAAACTCGTTTCTTATCTTCATAAGAAGAAGTTCCTTTATTCGCTCAACATCCAGAGGATTTATGGTTGGATTCATAAGATGATTGTAGAATGCGAGGTGCGCAATATCATAGGAATACTCAGACACCTCATCCGAGACAACATATATTTCGTCTTTCCGCGGTAAAAAAGGCACATCTGCAAGACCCAGAATATTCAGAGATACCATATCCCCCTTTTTGAGATCAACCGGCACAAACGCACTCTTCTCCCACAGTGTTGCGGATTTTCGGATTTTAAAGAATTTCACAGCACTCTGCGATTTTTGAAAAAATGTGTATCTTATTTTCATAGGAACTCTTGTCTCAATCTCCATCAAATCGGCATATATCAAGGGCACACGCATCTTTTTCCCGCGAATAAGCGGATTGAGCGAAGAATACACAGATTTAACATCTCTTATAGAAAAATCGTAATATTTGGACGATACCTTTCCGAGCGAGAGACCGCAGCCTCCGACTCTGTTCACATAATTGGGTGACGATATGAGCACAGGTAGCATGACCGTACCCGTATTCTCCGGAAAGGAGTCTCTGATTATACGTTCCGCCTTAATGCCATCAAGGGTAGGTTTCTGCGTCGCCAGATAATTCTCAAGCGAGCGTTTTTGCATATTTTCAACAAGAATGAATCTACCCTCAATTTCCCCAGAATATTCCGAAAAATCGTGTGATTTACCACTTATCTCCGCGACAGAAGTGTTTACATAAATATCGCGCGGAATCACGAGAGGAACCACGGGATAACCGCGTTCTGGAAAAGGTGTTAGACCCTTTATAACAAATGGCCCAATCTCTGGAAACATTCGTGGATAGATTCTATCAAAAATAAAACCGCTTCTGGAAAAATCTATGATGAAGCCCTCAATGGATAATTCTGCACCTCTTCTCAAAGGAACGCGCTCCATAAAAGCACGCCTGAACCGTTCAGAGACCTTTTCAGGCAAAAGATATGACTCGAGCGCTGCAGGAACTGCAATTATTTTATCGTCCTCCACACGCCACATATTCCATCTTTGAATTTAAATGTTTTTCACATTCATCTATAAACGCTGTATTTATACAGCAAATCTATCAACTTTTTAGCCATCTTCTCGTCTATCACGCCCTCGTCACGTTTTCTGAGTATGAACTCCTTCGCTTCTTTGATGCCCATATTGGCCGCCTTGGCGTAGATTGTTCCTTTAAGCGCACCCTGTACACCTTCTGGAAGTTCAGATAGCAACTGGCCAAGAAGGTATCTGAACTCGTAGTTTCTTCTCATATCAAGTTTTCTCGTTTTTTTCACAGAAACCCCTATGATGTTGGGTATAATATAAGTTGCGGTTAGAAATCTTCCAGATCGCTCTGAAACCTTATCTTTTCGCCATCTATTGGCACTGGATAGCGCGCAGTTAGACAGCCAAGACAGAGATGTTCTTTTGGTATACCTATCGCCTCAACGAGACCATCTATGCTTATATATCCAAGGGAATCAGCCTCTATGGCTTTTGCTATCTCCTCTATATTTTTGCCGTTGGCGATAAACTGATCCCTCGTTTTCATATCTATACCCAGATAACACGGCGCTATTATCGGCGGCGAACCGACCCTTACATGTACCTCCCTCGCCCCGGCTTGTTTAAGCATTCGAACAATCTTGCGCATAGTATTGCCGCGAACTATGCTATCGTCTATAAGCACTATGCGCTTTCCATCAACAACGGACTTCACAGGGCTCAATTTCAAATTTATCTCCTTCACCCTTGTTTCCTGAGAAGGTAGAATAAATGTGCGCTCCACATATCTATTTTTCATCAGCCCCTCTGCATAGGGTATCCCGCTGCCCTCCGCGTATCCCAGCGCATGCGCACGTCCGGAATCGGGTACAGGCACAACGAAATCCGCATCTGCAGGATGCTCTCTGGCAAGAATCTGGCCTATCCTTCGCCTTACATCGTACACGCATTTACCATTTATTATACTATCCGCGCGTGCAAAATACACATACTCAAACATACAGTGCGCTTTGTATTTTCTCTCAAAGATATGATGCGTTATAAGTCCATCGGGAGTCAGTTCAAGGATCTCTCCGGGCATCACATCCCTGATGAATTCACCGCCAATAGAGTGAAAGGCAACGCTCTCGGATGCTATGCCGAAACCACCATCGATTTCACCCACAGCCAGCGGGCGTATGCCGAGTGGGTCACGAACTGCAAATAATCTATTGTCAATGAGGAGTGCGAGAGAGAACGAGCCACGCAAATCTCTGACCGTTCTTTTTATTCCTTCCACAATACCGTGCCGGGTTATGTGGAAAGAGAGCAATCTTGCTATAACTTCACTATCGGATTTTGTGGTGAATGCCGCACCTATCTTCCCGAGAAATGATTTTATCTCTGAAACATTGACAATTTCACCGTTGTGTGCAATGGCGATTTCGTGCTGCAAGTTGTAGATATGAAGCGGTTGCGCGTTCTCCTCCACCGAGCCACCTGTTGTGGAATAGCGAACATGGCCTATACCAACCGTGCCTTTGAGAGAGTCCAGAATCAATTTACTAAAAACCTGATGCACAAGACCCATTCCCCGGTGCAGAACTATTTTCTGCCCATCATAGACAGCAATTCCAGCGCTTTCCTGGCCCCTGTGCTGCAGAGCACGAAGAGAAAAATACAGCAGATGATTTACATCGTGTCTGGATATGAAACCACTTACGCCGCAGTACTCATTTCTTTTTCTTAGCCCAGGCGTATGACCTGAGCCGTGGCGCAGGATAGCCACAGTGAGAGCACCTCTTTTTACGCACATTATACGATCTGTGTCCGCATCTTCTGCACACGATATGCGTCTTACCTTTATATCGCTTACCCATTGAAGGTGTGCCTTTGCTCATATCACATCACCTCACGGAGGAGATATATATATCACATTATCTCCACGAATTATCATAACATTATGCACGCCTTTGGATTCTCCAC
>WAOZ01000039.1 GCA_015520975.1 DHVE2 group archaeon
ATTTTATTTAGATACGCGTCCTTTCCGATGCACTAGAAAACATATAAATATACTCTGCGCCTTATACACTCCTATGCAAAGGCAATCAAAATCAGCATCTCCATTTGAGAAAATTCTCAGAAAGAGAATACTTGTGGTTGAATCATCGGATGATGAGGAGCCAAAGGCCACTGTGTCGACTATACAACTGACACCATCCTCTTTTATGGAATTTCTTTTATCGGAGGACATTGAAACCATTTTCAGGTGGGGTGATGGGTGTTTTGGCGCACTTAAAGATGGAATTCTTTACTGGAGCCGTGTTCCCGGCCTTGAAGATATGTCTGATTTTGTGAAGTTTTACAGAACGGTCGGCATTTTTATAGATAAATTAAATGCCACGCAACTCCGTGCCGTCTGCGATATGGTAAAAAAGATGGGTTTGAAAACACTCCAAGATCTTTTCACATACAGAGATGCGTTTGTGTACGCGCTTTCGCTGGATCTGATCTCTTTGCAGGTGGATGGCAGGAGCATCGATTCGTGGGACGAATTCGAGCAGTTCCTCACCGGGCAAAAAGATTTTGAGGAAATAGATGTCGATATGCGCATCTCGGTTTTGGAGGCGGATAAATGCCGTAAGGAAGGCATTAAAACCTACGATGAATGCATTCTGAGAATAAAGTACGGATTGACGCTTGAAGACTATCCCGTTATTAAAGCACTGAGCGATGTATTTTCTGGTATGGATGAAGATGCAGAACTCTACGACAAACCCGAAATAGAGGATAACCGCGTGGTTATCGGCAAAAAGGGTTATTTTGAAAGGATTTATCTTGAAGACATTTTTGAGGGCATAGATTCTTACATAAACACCCTGCACGATTTCAAAAAGCATCTCTCAGATAGAAAGGTGAAAAATTACGATGAATATCTCCTATTCAAAAAGAAGCAGTACACGCTTGATGATTTGAGGGCCATGATAGATGAAGGCCTGGTTCGCGTTAAGGATAACGGTACATACAGAAAAATCGTGGGTATTGAGCTCAAAGATGACCATATTTTTGTGGTGGATGAAAAAGGCGAAAAATACTCACTCGCGGAGCTTCTATCTTCAGGACCACCGGAGATCACACTTCCTCTCTCACAAAATTATAGGAATTACAAGCGTAGCAAGTACAAATACTATGTTGAGTGGAAGATGCTCAGAAACGAGAAATTCTCAGAGGACCGCGCACCCAGGGACCTCAACGAACTAAAACAGTTTGTGCATCTGGGACTTGTGAAGGTTCATGGCAGACCGGTGAAAGATATTAGAATCAAAAACAGAGAGGTATTTTTCGTCCTGGATAACGGTCAGGAGATTGAAATGTATCCTCTCGTTACCACCCGCAACGAATTTGTTATCGAGGGCGCCGTGAACGGCAAGCTCAGCTGGATCAGGAGATTCATAGCCGAGGGTTTCCGAGAACGGGATGCTCTAAAACTGGTTTTGGCTCTCAAGCGCTACGAAAATCTGAAAAATAAAAGGATATCGCTCAAAGATCTATCGAAGGAAACAGGGATACCCGTTGAGAGGCTGGAAATTTATCTCACCAGCGACAGGTTCAAGAGATTTGGAGAGTTGAGCGACAGCAATTTTTACCTGCACCCGGACATTGAAGATTTCAAAAGAAGCGTAAAGGTCAGACGCGATGAGGATTACCGTGTAATCGTGGTCGATGGAAGAAATGTGATGTACAGCGGAGAGGAAAAAGAGGGCAGGAAAGGAAAGGTTGAGAATATAATCACCGTCATCGAAAGCCTTGTGAGAAGAGGCGTACCGCAGGATAGAATTAGGGTTATAGTTAAAAACGCCGACTTCAACAAAAACAGGGTGGACAACCTGGAGATGCTGAGAGAACTTGAGAAGAAGGGCATGATAACGCCCATAAGCTATGGCCACGACGATATGGAGATACTGAAGATCGCGCTTGAGGAAGAGAACGGGCTGATCATATCCAATGACAAGTACCGGGAATTCGTTGGAGGCAACATAAAGGAAGAGGATATCGAAAAAAGAAGGATTGAGTTCACATTCAGAGGCAGGCAGTTTCACATACGGAAAACATCGCTTCCCAAGCTCGAAAGATTCATAGAAAAGATTAAAAATGAGGAGATCAAGAAGTGATCATTATGGGATGCAGAGGTGTAATAGGTCTGGTTGGCGGGGTAGGGCCGTTCGCCACCGTGGATGTGCTGAGAAAGATACACCAGATTGTTGATGCAAAAAGAGATCAGGACTACCCGGATGTGATTGTGATCTCCAGGCCGGGGAAGATACCGGACAGAACGGGCTATCTTCTCAAAGGCGGCGAAAATCCGGGAAAGGTGATGGGAGACATAGCGGCGGAACTTGTTGAACTCGGTGCGGATGTTGTCGGAGTGCCCTGCGGCACCGCGCATGCGACACCTATTTTCTCGGAGATAGAGAGAAAAGCGGGAGGAAAACTGGTGCATCTCATAGAGGAGATAGGTGCTTACATAAAAACCAATCATCCGAATGCAAAAAAAGTAGGGGTGTTGTGCACGGAAGGCTCTTTCAAAACCGGGGTTTATAACACATACCTTGAACCCATGGGGTTTGAAATTGTGTATCCAGATGATATGAGCCCGGTTCACGATGCCATATACAATCCAGTTTACGGCATAAAGGTGGTGGGAGAGGGCACGGAAAATGCTCTGGAACAGATAGAGAAATGCGCACATCAACTTCGTGAGAAGGGTGCGGAGGTTATCGTGCTTGGCTGCACAGAACTGCCGCTGGCCGTATCACAGCCCCGTCTCGCATCCGTCCCGGTGATAGATATAAACCATGTGCTTGCATCGGCGCTCGTTAGAAAAATTTGCTGAACGAAGATCATACATCGAGATTCAGGACCTCCTTTGCATGCTGGATTATGAACTTGCGTCTTGGCTCCACCTGCTCACCCATGAGTATCGAGAACAGTCTATCCGCCTCCGCAGCGTCTTCTATGGTGACCTTTATCAATCTGCGCGTTTCAGGGTTCATGGTGGTATCCCATAACTGCTGCGGGTTCATCTCACCCAGACCCTTGAATCTCTGAACAGATGCCTTGCCGAGTTTTTTGAGCATTTCCTCTTTTTCTTCGTCGCTGTAAACATAGTACACATCCTTGCCTTTCTGTATTCTGTAAAGTGGCGCCTGAGCAATGTACACATGCCCTTTTTCGATCAACTCAGGCATGTACCTGTAAAAGAATGTGAGAAGCAGAGTTCTTATGTGCGCGCCGTCCACATCCGCATCGGTCATTATGATGATTTTATGATACCGAAGTTTAGAATAATCAAAATCGTCCTTCACACCCGTTCCTATGGCGGATATGAGAGCGCGAATCTCCTGATTTTTGAAGACCTTGTCAATTCTCGCTTTCTCCACATTCAATATTTTACCTCTTAGAGGTAGTATTGCCTGGAAGTGGCGATCACGGGCCTGCTTGGCGGAACCACCTGCGGAGTCGCCTTCCACGATAAAAAGCTCTGCTTTAGCAGGGTCTTCCTCGCTGCAATCTGCGAGTTTTCCCGGCAGATCAAGGGACTCTAGGAAACTCTTTCTCCGTGCCAGTTCTCTGGCCTTTCTTGCGGCTATGCGTGCACGGGCGGCGCTCAGCGCTTTACTCACAATCACCGTGCCCACATCGGGATGCTCTTCGAAGTATCTGCGCAGATATTTGGAAACAACGGAGAACACTACACC
>WAOZ01000040.1 GCA_015520975.1 DHVE2 group archaeon
GGATGGAGTGGATCAAAGAGAACCTGAACGAAGAGATACAGTTCCCCGTTATAGCCGACGACAGAGGCGAACTTGCAGATAAACTGGGAATGATTCCTCAAGGCGCCACAATAACTGCACGAGCAGTCTTTATCGTCGATCCAAAGGGCATAATTCGCGCGATTGTTTATTACCCCGCAGAAGTGGGACGGGATTGGGATGAGATTTTGAGGGTTCTTAAAGCACTCCAGACCTCGGACAACTACGGTGTGGCGCTGCCTCACAAATGGCCAAACAACGAACTGATCGGTGATAGGGTCATCGTACCTCCCGCATCAACAACAGAAGAGATAACCCTCAGAAAAGAAGCGCAGAAAAACGGCGAAATTGAATGCTACGACTGGTGGCTGTGCCATAAAAAACTCGAATAATTTCCCCACATCTTTTTTATTTTGCAATATTTCAAAAGTTTTTATTGTTTGAGCTGATTATTGGTTTGTGGAAGAGATTACCCAAAATGACTGGACACTTACACGGTACTTTATGCTTTATTTAGAAGAGTACGAAACAGCTGTTATGGCTGATTTTCATCTTGGATTCGAAGATGTTATGGCCAGCAGAGGGCTATCTCTTCCCCGAATACAGAAAAAATACATACTCTCACTTCTTGAAAGTATATTTGAAAAGTATTCTCCAAAAAGGATGGTTATTGTAGGTGATTTAAAGCATGAATTTTCAAAAAATATGCCGCAAGAATGGGACGAAATAGAGGAGATTATCGATTACATCACTGCAAATTCGGAACTCATACTCATACGCGGTAATCACGATAACTATCTCAAAACAATACTTTCCCGCAGAGGGCTGAAACTGCACAATCATTACAGAATTGGGGAATTTCTGTTCATACACGGGCATAAAAAATTCAATTTTGAGGATGATTCCATGGTGGTTATGGGTCATGAGCATCCATCGGTCAGCATCAGAGATGATGTTTTTGCAGTGATAAAAATACCCTGCTTTCTTGTCTCAAGAGAGATTATAGTTTTACCCGCTGTTAGCCCGTATGCAAGTGGCAATGACCTCACGAAGGGTGATTTCATATCACCAATACTCATCGAAAAACATCCCTCATTCGATGTTTTCGGAATTTATGAGAATGACATAATCCCTCTGGGAGGGTTAAACAAAATTATTCATAGTTGTGATATTTAAAATTTACACCATACATTTTGGAATTGAAGCGCGGGCGCGATTTAAAGATGCGAAAATTCATAATTATAAACTTATTTAAATTCCAATCATCAACTATAAATCAGAAGGCACGGATTACCCATCGCTCAGGCGGTTAATTTCTTACGCAGATATTTACAAATAACACCATAAATAATTGCGAGAATTTGAGCAATAAAAAATTTTATTAATCACATAGGGAATACCCTTCTATGAAATACTCGCTTGCCACAAAATGCATACATCATCGGGGTGGACTATGTTACTTTTTGATTTCTGCGCCAAATGAATGTAAAATGTGCGTTAATTTTGTATCGGCAGATCCAGAAATTAAAAGAAAATTCGGTGCAGGAGATAAGGCAGTTGTAACTTTTTACGATATAATCAAAAAAGATCCGCGATACAGGGCAATGTTCCCGCAGAGTGGCACGAGCGTTCAGATGAGTTTGGGATTATATGAACCTGGGCGCAATGAACTGCCAGAGGATGAGGAACAGCACTGAGAAGCTGAACAGCGCTGTGATGATATCTGCGGCTTTTCTTGACTCCCGGATTTTTATTTTTTCGAACGCGCCATCTATGAAATCTCGCAGCACATATCCACCGTCAAGAGGTATCGCTGGAAGCAGATTCGTCATTCCGAGCATTAAATTCAGCCAGAATACCCAGTAAAGAGCATTGGCCACGAACCAGAATCCCGTGAAAGGCGTGTTAAAGAGTGCTGCTAGATCGCTAGGAAGGGGCATTAAACCTGCAAACGGAAGGGCTATGTACAGAAGAAGCCTTCTAAAGGCTGTGGACGGATTATCGGCGCCGTATAAGGGATTCGAAAGAATGTTTTTGAGATAGTTGGCATCGCCTAGTACTATACCGAGATAATTCGCATTCACACCGAGAAAACCTTTGCCCCGATACCATTCTTTGTTGTATTGAGGCGCGTATTTTTCAAAATATTCATACTTATCTGCAAGAGTGACATTGACGCTCATCCACATATTTGTGGGTTTGAACAGTTTTATCTCTACCGTTTCTCCCGCACGGGTGGTGTTCATCGCATCGAAAAACTCCTTTTCGTTTCTGATTACAGTGCCGTTTATACTGTAAATAATCCAGCCCGGTTTTATTCCGCTTTCGTATGCCGGATAGCCCTCTGAAACATATGTAATAACAACGCCGCTCCAGGCTTCTGCCTTCTCCACTTTATCATGTATTACAAATGTTACATTCACCTTGTCGCCTGGCAGAGGTGCATTTATAGAATAAAAATCATCGTAATCGGTTATATTCACATTGTTTATGGATAATAGAACTGCACCCACGGGTATTATCCCAGCATTGGGCCCACCTTCATAGCTTGCAGCAACATACATCCCCGAATATCTCGGCGATATGCCTGAAATCAGAGATACAAAAAGAAGAAGCGCTATGAGTGCAATAATGAGATTTGTGGTGGGTCCTGCAGCAAATACGCGCATTCTTTTCTTCCTCGGGACATTTTTCAGTTCCTCCTCGTCTGGCTCCACGAACGCGCCAATGGGTATGATGAACAGCAGAATACCCAACGACACAATTTTCATTTTCTGATTCGCAATCAGCAATCCGTGGGCAAGTTCATGGACAACAATTGCCACAACAAGCCCTATTATTCCGTATCCGATGGGTATAACAGGATTTATCCCGGGAATGCCTATGGCCTCAACAGGCGACGGCGCGCTTGAGGGAGGTAAATTCACCACCAAAATAGCCTGCCACAGCAATAACAGAAACACTCCGACGATCATAATAACCGAGATGCATATGCTAAAATCTCCAAAATATCTCCAGATTTTATGAATACCGGCGCGTTCTATGAGTCGTCTGCCCTTTTTTGTTTTTATCATAAGTGCTGGACCGAATAAAGTTAAATTTTCACCCAGCTTTCTCTTTTTTATCAAAAATATGATAAGAACACTCCACGCAACGAGCAGCAACGCGAATATCATCAAACCGTCCATAGATAACCCATGCCGAGAAGATATTTAAAGTTCCCATTTCGGTTCCTGTGCCATTTATGGCGTTAATTATAAATATTGAAGTTGCCATATTGTATTTCGTGAAGGTAGGAATAAGAGTAGACGATTATCGGCTGAGCTATCAGATTGCCAAAGAACTGAAAAAAAGAGGCTTTGAATTTGTTATGATTAAAGATTATCCAGAATGCGCTGTGGATTTCATGATCTCCGAATTTGAAGAAAATCTTGATGCTGTGGGAATAGTGCGCCGTTTCATTTCGCAGATCTACGGAAAGCAAAGATTTGAGAAAATGGTGGTTGGCATTGATCCGGGTCCGAGACCGGGCGTCGTGGTTGTCGGCGATGGGAACATCGTTGAGGAGGAGCAGTTGAACAATGTATCCGATGTTAGAAAGTACATAGATAAGGTTTTCTCAGACTACGATCCCGAAAGAATGATAATAAGAATTGGAAATGGTGACCTCGTGAACAGAAACCGCATAGTAAACTCTCTTGTGAGCAATTACAGAGTGGAAATCGTGGACGAAAGAAATACTTCGGAGAAAAACACGAACAAAGATATCGAATCAGCCAAAGCCATAGCGTTTTCGAAAGGCACTGTGATAAAAACAAAACTCAACACCGTTGTGAGGGACGGCTATCTTAGAGAGTTGCAGCGCAGAAGCAGAATCGAAAGCAACGGGTTAATAACAATATCGAAAAAACTGGCCAGAGAGGTGGCGCTTGGAAATATGAGTCTTCAGGAAGCGATTGAATATATGAGGGAAAAAGAATGAAGAGCGAAGATGCCATCAAAAAGATAGA
>WAOZ01000041.1 GCA_015520975.1 DHVE2 group archaeon
GTTTAAAATAGTGTCCGAAAATGAAATCAAAAATTGGGATGTTGTTGAAAAATTAATTATGGATAGCCATCTTTTCATTTTGTTTGTCCTGCTATATTATCCTTTGGCGGAAGGTGTGTATTTCCGCAGAATTGAAAACTTTATAGTAATCCCCTTTATTCTTATCTATGGATTGGTTTTGGGAATAATAGTTAAGAAAGTGGATAGCAAAATCAATAAAAATATTGTTGGTAAAAATCAATCAGCTTCAAAAATCAAAAACCGTTAAATTATTATACTGCTGGTGAGATTGTGGGATATGAAAATATGGAACGGGCACATCATACTGGATAAAAGCGTGAAATGGAAAGATCTTGAGGAAGTGTGGGAAGAGATGCTGAGAATGTTTTTCAAAGAAACGAAGCAGTTTCGTGAAGATCCGGAAGTAATAGAGAACATAATTGAGGAGAATCTTGTGGATATACGCCATAATCGCAAACCTGAGGGTTATAATCGCGAAGGTAAGATGAGAATCGTTGTACCCATCTCTTCAAAAAAAGAGTTTTTCATATACCGGGGCGTTTACAGCGATGAGGTGCGCGTGATAACCGAAAAAATAAGTAAATTGCTTGCCAAACACGGCATCAAGCACAAAGTTGAGTGGAACGATATGCTGCTGTTCCACATGAAAAAGAGGCGAAGATAATGCTTGTTAAAGATGTTATGAACAGAAATGTTATCGTTCTGAAACCCGATATGGATTTACGAACCGCGGCCCGCATACTGGCAGAAAATAAAATCACCGGTGCGCCGGTGGTGGATGAAAATGGGAAGCTAATCGGCATACTTACGCTCAAGGATATCCTCAAAGCCATAGAAATCCGTATGGAATCGCTGGGGTTCTATCTTATGCCCACACCATTTGATTATATGGAGTTCTTCGATTTTGAGATTCCTCACGAAGAGAAACGCGATGTTTTTGCAGATCTATCTTCAATTCAGGTTAGAGATGTTATGGAAAAAAGAGTGCATTATGTGTATGAAGATGATGACATTGAGGATGCGATTCATCTTCTGGCAAAAAAGGAAGTGTCGAGGCTACCCGTGGTAGATAAAAACGGAAAGGTTATTGGAATAGTATCTAGGGCGGATATAATATCCGCACTGGCACGATTTAAATAACGCATCCGAGTATGTATGCTGCGAAAATGCCGGCTGTTATGAACACCACATAGGGTATCTTGGGCTGAACCCATACTTTGTCAATCCCCATTTTTTTGAGTTTATCTATGTCCTCCCGTGTGTGATCTCGCGGATGTATGTATAGGACATGCTCACCGTTTTCAATTCTCTCCATCAACCACACATGTTTGTGCGGCACTTTATCTATTTCCATTCGGTATCCGATGAACATCTCCGGGAATCCGATATCCCCCCTCAGCGCATTGCGAATCGCCATTCCTATAATGAAAAACAGCGCTCCCACGCCGGAATAAAGAAGCACGATGAACACGAACGGAAATGTGATCTGTGCTATTTCAATATACTTGGGAATCAGGATGGGTAGATGAACTCCAAATAAATCGTAGCGCGGATAGGTTGGTTGAAGCACGGCAATGGTCATCATCGCACGCGCATCTGCGCGACCCTTGACTATTCTTGTGGCGTAAAGTGCCTTGAAAAACAACATCAGGAACGATATCAGCGTCAGCGTGATCAGCGCTGGGTTAAGATATGTTAGGTATATCAGAATTGGAACTGTCAGAGCATTCAGGGTTTTGATTATCAGTTTCTCCTTTCCTTCCCATTCAAAAAACCATTCGTAAAATATGAACATCGCAATTATTAGGGAAATTACCCACCACAGCTCCATACCGACAATGTAAAAATTTATCGCAAACGCGATGGTGCCGAGCAATAACCATATCCACGTGCTTATCAAACGCTCTTTCAAATCCGAATAGGATGCATAGATAAAAAACGGTATGGCGACACAGAAACGCAGAAGATCCACCGAAATCATACAGGAAATATGGAATGCGCTTACAAAAACTTTATCATTGCTTTCTCACCCGCTGAGAATGAATGCTGCTGCAGGATAATCGCTTTTATAAATATCTCCGGCTTGAAAAACAGGTAAAAGCCTATACCTTTCAGTTTTGCACCATTGAGAAAAATTTCCTTTCTATCAAATTTTACAAATTTTACAGATCCCTCCTCTTTTACGATCTCTCCGGCATGAAGGTTCTCACTGATTCTCGGATCGAAAAAAGCACCGCCGTATTTGTAGTGAGGGAATCCGCCATCGATGATGCCTTTCACCCCAAATCCGTGATATATCCCGCATTTTACCGCCGTGGCACTCACGAGAACATAATTTTCAGAGATTTTGGAAATGTTTTTTATTCGTGATGTGCCTGACGGCTCGCCCAGACCGAGAATCTTGAGTTTATAGGCGTTTCTTGCTCTCAATACATCGTGTCTTGGACGAATCTCTATGTGAATGTGTTTATCGCTCCAGGGCCTGAAAAAAGGTGATTTGATAAGCGTACCAAGCTCATCGCCTACATGTATGCGCTCACCAACCTTCACAGAAGGCAGTACATGGAGAATCTTAACAGCGTGTTTTTTTGTGTGAAGTATTATAGCACATTCGTTGCTTTTAAAGCGGTGTATTTTTTCCACAATACCCTCCACAGGTGACAGATTCGTATTGTATATATCCACGGCGCTCAGAGATTGATGTGCAATGTAAGGAGAATTGAAAAAAGATATGAAAGCATCTCTGGGTACATATATTGTCGTGCCATCATATTCGGCCACGGGAATCATTCTAAATCAACCACGGTTAGGGTTTTTGTATGCGTTATTCCCGGTATTTTCCTCACTTT
Source organism: DHVE2 group archaeon (assembly GCA_015520975.1). Lineage (GTDB taxonomy): Archaea > Thermoplasmatota > Thermoplasmata > Thermoplasmatales > Aciduliprofundaceae > S143-98. Next base: position 2,871 of record WAOZ01000041.1, read on the forward strand.
CAGCACAGCGGAGGTGATTCGAGAGACATCTTCTGTTTCAACCTTCACTATTATGTCGTAATCCCCGTCCACAGAATATATGTCTTTCACTTCGGGAATGTTTTTTAAGCTGTGATACACATCCTCTATTTTATCAACAGCGCATTTTATCAGCACATACCCTATACCTTTTTTCATAGCCTTCACCCCTTTTTTAACCGCTAATAGTTTCAGAGATATAAAACTAATCCAGCGAATCGCATATTCCGTAATATGGGCATAGAGAGCTGCACAATTGAGGATTTTTATCAAATTTCCCCTCTAGTATCCTTTCGGCAACTCTCAAAATATCCTTTCTGAGTCTCTCAAGTTCATTGTACGAGAATCTGTATGGCACAGTCTTTCCTGAAAGCAGATACACGATTTCTCCCCGTGCAATCCAGAGATTTTTCAGGTAGTTGAGAAGCACATAGAATTTAATCTGCTCTCTGTATTCATCGTCTCTTCGCGAGCCGGTTTTGATATCAATGACCGTGGTATCTGTGAGAATATCTATCACGCCAATTAGGTTCACTCTATCCTCGTAAACGGACATTCGCTGCTCAATTTTTTGATTGGAATTGCGATATCTGGATGCGAGTTTTCTTGCATTTTCTATACCCTTTTCTATTTTTGAGATATAATTCTCTTCATCTCGGTAAACCACGATCCTGCTGTTTTTTATTCCGTTGTAGAACTCCACCATGTCTTCGTAATTTTCAAAATCCGGGAAATCACGCGCAAAAATAGCCTCTCTTCCAGATTTTATATTGTTCCATATACTTTCTGGTTGGGTGAAATCATACATCAACTTATTCGAAATTATGTCGTAGAAGTACCTGTGAAGAAAATTCCCCACCTCGTAGTCGGCGTAACTTATCTTTGGAAGAGGGAATCTGTTTTGCAGCATGTACAAACGGGGGCATCTCAGATATGTTGCATAATTGCTGTAGCTCAGTCTGAGGATATCGCCTCGCATCTTCATAGCATCAACCCCATACTTCTTTTATGAAATACGGCATTTTCAATTTTTTTCTGTAAATACGCTCGCGCCTTGCTGACAGCATCCACGAGGTTCTCGCCCAATGCGAGATAAGCGGTTATGGCGGCGCTGTATGTACATCCTGTTCCGTGCACTACACGTCCAAGGTGCGGCATCTTTATTTCGTGGAATTTTCCTTTATGGTAGAGCACATCCACACCTTGCAGGTGTCCTCCTTTTATAAGCACGGATAACCCGAACTCTTCGCCGATTTTCAGTGCCGCATTTTTCATATCTTCTAGATTATTTATTCTCGTATTCGCAAGGGTTTCCGCCTCGGGTATGTTCGGAGTTATTAGCCCGGCAACTTCGATAACTTTTTTCACACTTTCCAGAGTATTCAGCACCAGCCCGTTCTTGGATCCAAACAGAGGATCAACCACAAGAAACCAGTTATGATGTGTGGCGATTTCATCAATCATCTTTGCATTTTCCACGCTGCCGAGCATACCCGTTTTCACATACCGCACATCAAAATCGCTGAGCAGCGCGAGAATCTGTTTTTTCAGGAGATCTGTATCTACCGAAAAATGGCTTTTGACACCACCGAGATTCTGAACCGTTAGAGAGCTAACAACACACAGCGGATACACACCGATGTCTCTCATCACGAATGCATCTCTAATTATGCCGGCACCGGAGGTTGGATCAAAACCCGCAATGCTTATTGCAATTTTCATTATGATTGCGCTACTCATCTCATTGTATAAAAATTTCGCGTTTAACTCCGCATCAGTGAATAAATTTTGTGTGGTATTTCCAACATCACATATTTATATTGCTTTGATAATAGCCCAGTATGAGAGTGCAAGCAGGTACCGAAGAAAAAGGTGATGTGCTGGTTGTAATAGAACCAGCTAAAAAGAAGGAGATTGTTATCAAAAGCAAGGTGCAGGTAATGTATGGAGAGGCTATAAAAAACACCGTAAAAGAAATGACAAAAAATTTGAAAAAGGTCAAGGTGGAGATATCTGATAAAGGCGCGCTTGAATGGGTTCTGAGAGCGAGAATGGAGGCAGCGATGCGGAAATACAGGGGTGAGAAAGAATGAAACTCCGAAGAACTCGGCTTTATGTGCCGGGAAATAACCCGCATCTGATTGAAAATGTGGGGCTTTACGATGCCGATGTGGTAATACTTGATCTGGAAGACTCAGTGCCCATACCTCAGAAATTTGATGCACGGATCCTTGTGAAATATGCGCTGCAGCATGTGGAGTTTGGAAAAAGCGAAAAGTGGGTGCGAATTAACGGGATTGATACGCCATACTGGAAGCGGGACCTTGAAGAAGTGCTGCCATTCTGCGAGGTTGTGAATCTTCCAAAGGTTGAGATTTATGATGATGTGGAGAAAGTTGCAAAGCATATGGAAAAGATCGAAAAGAAATGGCGCATAGAGGAGCGCGGAATAGTGCCGATAATAGAGACTGTGAAAGGGCTGATAAATGCCCGCGATATAGCGAAGCATTCGAGGGTTATAGCCCTTGCATGGGGCGGTGAGGATCTCACGGCGGATATTGGGATACCACGAAAAAAAGCGCTCATACTTGATCATGTCCGTGCGGAGATTGTTTTCGCAGCGAAGGCGTGGGACAAACAGGCACTTGATACCGTTTACAGCGATATACGGGACATGGACGGGCTGTTTGAATACGCCCAAAGAGCCAGATACATGGGTTTTGATGGCATAGGCGTGATACATCCGAATCAGGTTGAAACGGTGCACAGAGCTTTCCGTCCTACGGAGGATGAGATTCAAAAAGCGCGTGAGATAATCGAAGCGGCCAGAGAAGCGGAAAAGAAGGGTAAGGGCGTTATTTCTCTTAACGGGCGAATGATAGATAAGCCGGTTGTGGAGCGAGCCAGAAAGATACTTGCGTTTGCGGAGGTGGATTGAAATGCCGGTTAATGCTGTGGGTAGAGAGGTACCATCAGAAATAAACGGCGTTCGGTTCAAACCCTTTGCTGGAGATATGAAAACACCGCCGGAGGGTAGAAGAGCAGGGTCGCTTATAAGAATGACGCCCCGCGGAAGGAACAAGGTGGTGAAATCCCTAAAAGAGGTAATCAAAAATGTTGGGCTGGAAGACGGTATGACGGTGAGTTTCCATCATCATCTTCGTAATGGAGATTTCGTTGTGAATATGGTTATGAAAACCATTGAAAAAATGGGATTCAAAAACATCCGTCTTGCACCCACTGCTCTGTTTCCGATACATGAGCCTCTTGTGCCAATGCTCAAAAACGGCACGATAAGAAGAATAGAGGGCAGTATGAACGGTCCGCTGGGCAAAGCCACCAGCGAAGGATACATGAAAGAGACCGCAATTCTGAGGTCTCACAGCGGCCGTGTGAGGGCCATAGAAAGCGGTGAAATACATGTGGATGTTGCGTTTATAGCCGCACCGACAGCCGATGCATACGGAAATCTGAACGGGGTAGATGGCCCATCTGCCTGCGGTCCACTTGCTTATGCGATGGTGGACGCATATCATGCCGACCATACGGTAGCCATTACGGATAATCTGGTCCCGTATCCCGCACATCCAATAAGCATTTTCCAGCACCAGATCGATTATGTTGTCCCTGTGGATAAGATAGGTGATCCGGCGGGTATAATGTCCGGAACGCTTCGAATCACCACATCTCCAACCAGGCTGAAAATAGCCAGATATGCCGTGAAAGTTATAGAAAAGGTTGCGCTGAAACCGGGCTTCTCGTTTCAGGCAGGTGCAGGTGGCGTATCGCTTGCCGTTACAAAGTTCCTTGGCGATATAATGCGAAAAAGAGGGATAAAAGCATCGTTCATCAACGGCGGCGTGACAAAATATGTGGTTGATATGCTTCATGAAGGACTTGTGGATGTGGTTTTTGATGGGCAGGCATTTGACCTAGATGCGGTTAGATCACTGAAAGAGGATCCGAATCATATAGAGACACCACTGGCAATGTACGGAAATCCATACTCTTCTGGTGGCGTGGTGAATATGCTGGATGTCGGTGTACTGGGAGCCACGGAGGTTGACATTGATTTCAATGTAAATGTGAACACGCACAGCGATGGCTATCTTCTGCACGGCATAGGTGGGCATCAGGAGGTTGCCGCAGGAGCGGCGCTAACGATAATAACCGTGCCCCTTTACAGATACCGAGTGCCGGTGATTCGGGAAAGGGTAACAACGGTTACCACGCCTGGAGAGGTTGTGGATGTGATAGTTACCGAGCGTGGAATTGCTGTGAATCCCAAGCGGGACGATATTCTCGAGGCGCTCAAAGGCACAGATATACCCGTGTGGGATATTGAAGACCTTATGAAAAAAGCGTACTCAATATGTGGCCGTCCAGAAGAACCCAAAACAACAGACGAAATAATCGCAGCGATACTATGGCGCGATGGCACCCTTATTGATGTGGTTTACAAAGTCAAAAATCATTAAATTTTTTATTTGAGAAATTAGAGGATGGGTGACAGCGAACCGTGCTTCCCGGGAGCTCTCGCATCCCAGTACGCACACGGTACGCAGGCGGGCTTAACTGCCGGGTTCGGAATGAGACCGGGTGTTTCCCCGCCGCTATGACCGTCACCCAATCCGTGTATATTGAGGTGATATATAGATTTTTCGCTAGGATTTGAAATTAAATGCGTTGAATTATTTTTGGAGAATTTATAAATACATTTCTTTCGTATCTTCTTATGGGTGGTACGTATTGATTCAACGCGATGATGTTGACGGCAAATATGTTTATGGTGGCACTTTTGTGGCACTTATGAAGGATCTGAAGAAAAAGAAAAGCTCCATAGCCTTTGAAGAGCTTATGAAAGATATGGTTGCGCACGGATATCAGGGACCAACAAAAATCGAAGATTTCAAACTCAAAAAGAGATACGCGCTCGGGGATTATCTTATATTCTTTAACCGTGCAGCAGCGATGTTCGGCGTGAAAACCACCGACGAAATGTCCCGCGAAGGCGCGAAGCGGGAGGGCATCATGGGCCGGTTCATAAAATGGGCTGCAACTCCTCCAATGATTATGAAAAATGCGGGAAACTACTGGAAAGAGTTTTACGATTTCGGAGAGATGCACGGAGAGATGCTGGATAAGAATAAAGCGCGGATAGTTTTGAAGGATGGATGCTATTTTGATGAACTGTGTAGCGGTCATACAGCGTATTTTAGAGGAGTATTTGAGAGCATTAGATGCAAAAATGTGGAGGTGAAACACACAAAATGCATGCTGAGAGGAGACGATGTTGGAGAGTGGATACTCATATGGGAATAAAATTTCCATCTCAAAAAATCGAAAAAATGTGTGGAAATCATATCAGTCCGATGCTGGCGAGTTCGCTTTTGAGTTTTTTAATCGCTTCAACGATCTCCTCTTTTCTCTTTGCCCCGGTGCACACGACCTTTCCAGAGCCGAACAGCAGAAGAACGACCTTCGGTTCTTCAACCCTGTAAACAAGCCCCGGAAACTGTTCTGGCTCGTACTCCACATTTTCCAGACCGATCTCCATGGCTATCTGCGTCAGGTTGAGTTCAACGCCCAGATCATAAACAGCCACTATGTTCTGAACAACGATTTTCGGATTATCATAAACATCTATACCTGCGGCTTTTAATTTTTCAACGAGGATCTTTATGGTTTTTTCTACGCTTTCAATATCCTTTGCGCCAGTACAATTCACCTTTCCACTTCTAAAAATCAGAACAGCGGTTTTTGGCTCCTGCAATCTGTAAATAAGTCCAGGAAACTGCTCAGGTTCGTATTCCGCGCCATCCAATGCCAGTGCAATCTTGCTCAGGTCAAGTTTATCTGCCAGAGAAGTTGAAGCCACTATATTTTCAATCTGTACCTTGTTCATCTCCTCATCCATTTCAATCACCTTTAAATAGGGTATGGGTAGGTTATATAAATACTTCATCGTTTTTTCAGAACTGCGCAAAGCGATCTATACCCAGTTTTTTCAGTTTCTCTTTCCGAGGAACGCCGTTTTCCCATTCTCTGAACTTGTAATACTCATCGAGCA
>WAOZ01000042.1 GCA_015520975.1 DHVE2 group archaeon
CTCGCGAGATGCGTGGATGAAAAGTGCCTTCTTCTCCTCACTCACCGCGGACGCCGCGTTTCTGCTGGAATCCACTGGATCTATAAAAACAACTGGATCTTTGAACATGGGGCCACGGGATTCTAAATAAAGATACACCTTTCTTCTCCACCGCGATACTTTTTTAAGCACATTTTCAAAGGATTCGTATTTGAGCACAAGCAACTCCGTCAAATATCCAGAAATGCCCTGAATTTTTGCCTCGGCGCCGTAGGCGCCGATACCTTTTAGAAATGCTTTCAGAAGTCTTACCTCGGCCCTCTGCCAGTCTTTTAGATGTTTTTTCACATATTCCGTATGAAACGGCGTGCGGTCAACGGCACTTATCTTTTTCGAAGGATCGGAAATTTTATAACACGGAACTATGTCCACATTGAAACCTTTAAAAACCCCGCGCCAGTAAGGATGCTCGGCGTATTTGGCGAAGCCGTCCGGAAGCACCTTTTTCCCAACGGAGATACCCACTTCTTTGAGTTTTTCGCGGGGCAAATCGGGTGGAAGCAGTAGAAAAATATCAATATCAGGATTTTTCAGAAATGTACCCTTGGCCACGGAGCCCACAAGCACCGCATCACCATCTATGCCGTTATTTTTAAGCTCTTCCTTCACTTTCGATAAAATAGTCTCCGCTGCATCAAGTATTTCCCTCTTTTCCTCTGGCGTGGGACTTATTTTCGATAAAACAATCTTCTTTATTTCCTGCTCATCAGTAATATTATCGCCTCCGCGGGCTCACCGCCAGATTCTCTGAGCGCTTCTATTGCTTCCTCCTCGGTGCATCCGGTCTGCTGCATCACCAGCTGAACATCCTCTTCGGTAAACGGCTCTTCATTTTCCTCGGTTACCTGTTCAACCTTGCGCATCTCACCGACTACCTGAATCATTTTCTGACCCTGGATTTCCATGACCATTACCTGCGGATCGTCAACGACATAATCTCCATCGCGAGCTTTTATTATCACCTGATAGGCATCAACTTCCTTGGCTTTGAGCTGGCGCATCAATCTCCGCATCTCTCTCGGATTGAACATAACGGACAATCCCTTCAATGCTATAAAGATTTTCCGTCTAACCGTTTTTTAAAAACTTTTATATTTTGTGATGGCTTACCATAAAATAATGCCCACTGAACTGAGTCAAAAAATTCAGGATATTATGACGCGGGAGATGGGTCAGCTGGGGAAGTTTATAATAAAAAAGCAATGCAGGGATCTTGGCATAGATCCGGACAACATAAAGGAGGAGGATGTACCAAAGTTAGCGAGGGCACTGGGGCGTGTTATGGTCACATTCGGGGGGCCTGAAAAGGGTAGAGCCGTTGAGAACGAGATAAGGCGTCTGGTTAAAAAGTAAGTTTTCCCTCTTCCAGCGTTCTGTATCTGGATAGAAGAACCACGCGGCTGTCTTCTTTCTCGCCAACGAAATTGTAGCCGAGGATTTCGCTGAGTTTCTCACCGAATTTAACTATTTCTTCGTGCGATGGCATATTGGAGAGCGTGAGCCTTTCACGGGAATATCCCACAAAAACATAAGCCTTTGGCTCTATAAAATCCGGCTCCGCTTTGGAATCAAGTGCTGCATACTCTTTCTCATATCCGAGGTTCCAGCCCCGAACCAGTGTGTGCCTTATGACCCTTCGAGTATCCAGCGAGGGTAAAAGCTCCAAGGTCTTGTTGAGCCTTTTCCATCCGTTCGGTATCATAGGCACGAGCAGTTTCCTGTATATTTCTTCGGTGGGTGCGGCCACGGTGACATAAAGCTGTGTGGGTAGCGGATCCAGATTTTCCAGAACCTCGGGCATGGTGCCGTTTGTAACCAAAAATGTTGTGAAGCCCCTCTTGTGGTACTCCTCTATCAACTCTCCCAAAAATGGATACAGAGTTGGCTCTCCCGTTAGACTTATCGCCACATGTTTCGGATTCATCGCTTCGTTCCACATCTCCTCTGAGACACGGGGGTCGCCTTTGTAACCCACCACAAGCCTTCTCTGCTGTTTTATGCTCTCCTCAACAATGTATTCGGGAGGATCAGGGTTGCGAATATGCATCTCGGTGAATCCCTGAAACCGCCAGCAAAATAAGCAGTTCTGTGTGCATTGATTCACCGCGGGGCTCATTTGCAGACAGCGATGCGTGTGTATACCGTAAAAGGTTTGTTTATAACATACTCTTCCACGCAGTAAAGATTCCCGAAGCCAGTGGCACAGTTTAACGGCACTGTGCTCGCCAATCACCGCATAGCCCTGTTTTTTCAAAATCTGTTTGAGTTCTTTGCGCATTCGTACCTCTTTATAATAGGAAGTATTTAATCCTTGCTTTGAAACCTGCGTACTCGCCGCACACAAAACAGTTTTATGGTACGGATGCGATAAGGTTAATATGGAACTGGATAAAGCAATACATACAAGATGCTCTGTGCGATGGTACAAACAGGAAAAAATCTCAAAAGAGACAATCAATGAGCTAATCGCTGCGGGGATAAGAGCGCCCACCGCAAGCGGTCTTGAAAACTGGCTCTTCGTGATTTACGGAGAACGCGTAAATGAGAGTGTGTGGAGCCTCGTTAAAAAAGGCCATATCATTTACTACGAAGCGAGGAATATTCCTCCCGAAAAAATGGAGCTGCTTAAAAGAAGAATGGATAACGGAATGTACCGTGCCCCGGTGTACATCGGCGTATTTATCAACAGAAATGTCAGAAAATTAAGAGGCAATGAGTTCGCCGAGCACGAGTTCATTATGGCAGTGGAAAGCGCAGCGATGGCCATACAGAACCTGATGCTTAAAGCTGTGGAAATGGGCCTTGGAACGTGTTATATAGGCGTGGCATGCTTCAAAGAAATAGAAAGAGAGCTGAAAAACATGGCAGATTTGGGCGATGAATATTATCTCGTTGGACTCATAAGCGTGGGATATCCCGCAGAGGATGTTGAGCCAAGAAAAAGAAAGAAAACTTTAAATGAAGTTTGCAAGTGGGTATAACTCTTGTTTTTGATTTTTTTTCGGCATCATACTTCAACAGGTAAATTCAATTTTTCCACCAGTTCTTTGTACCTGTTCCTTATGGTCACCTCGGTTACACCGGCAACTTCTGCAACCTCGCGCTGCGTTCTTCGTTCATTCATAATTATGGCCGCTATGTATATCGCTGCAGCGGCGACTCCCGTAGGGCCACGCCCGGAAATTATGTCCCGCTCTTCGGCCATTTTCAGTATCTCGTAAGCTTTCTTTTTCACAGCACCGCTGAGTTTTAATTTGGAGCAGAATCTGTCAATATAATCCTCGGGCTTGGTTGGGAATATGTTGAGCTTGAGCGTCCTAGCCATTATTCTGTAAACTCTGCCAATTTCCCGCTTTTTGATCCTGGTTACGGAGGATATTTCTTCCAGAGTGCGCGGTATACCCAGCATTCTGCATGCAGCGTAAATACTGGCCGCCACAACACCCTCTATGCTCCTTCCCCTGATCATATTCTCCCGCACCGCTTTTCTGTAAATCACCGCAGCTGTTTCGCGAACATCTTTGGGTAACCCGAGATTCGTGGCCATACGCTCAAGTTCCTGCAGTGCCTGGCTGAGGTTTCTTTCGGCGGAGTTGCTAACCTTTATTCGTTTCTGCCATTTGCGAAGACGATAAAGCTGTGCTCTGCTGCGAGTGGGTATGCTCTTACCGTAAGAATCTTTATTTTTCCACGAAATTTCCGTACTCAGGCCTTTGTCATGTATTGTGTAGGTCATGGGCGCGCCGGTCCTGGCACGGGATTCTCTCTGCTCGGAATCAAAAGCCCTCCATTCAGGACCTTGATCAATATAAGCATCATCGATTACCAGCCCACAGTCCATACATACAAGCTCTCCCCGCTCGTAATCTCTAACCAGATGCGTTGAACCGCATTCTGGACAGCGTGTTATTTCGTCTATCCACTTTTTTCTTTTATCTCTTTTTTCTTCTTCCTCTATCACCTCTACCACCTCTTTTCAGATATATTTCGCCCACCTTTCTCCCCCAGGGTCGCTCTATTTTTATCTTGATGTACGGCCTTTTCACAGGTCCGAAGATCTTGACCACGCGGCCTATGTATTTGCCGCTGGATGCGTACGCGCGATATCCCATAACCGAATCCGTGGTTCGTGCAATTATTTCCGATTTTTTAACACAAACAATCTCCGCCCTCTTTTTTTCCATACATTGGAATATACGGTGGCAAAGTATTTAAAGTTTTCGTAAATATTAAAAAATTTTCTGTTCTAATTTTCATTGCCAAAAATAGAGGTGAAAAAAGAATTATTTGCTGGAAAACCTGCCAAGCGCCAGAATGATTATAATCAGAAGAGTTACGAACATCGGATTGAATTCCGGCACCGGTTGAAGATCCACTCTGACACCCCAGTTGGATGTTGGAAGTATAGTGGTGGACGCTGCCCCATTGCTTATCTCTATTCTATCTGTAAAGCTCCAGTTGTGAGCCAGCGTGCCGAGATTGAGCATATAGAAACCGTTGGATTCCGGCATGACTGTGATATTATCCCCCGTAGCAAGATCAGTGGCTTTAACTGGAAGATTGGGGTAGGCAGCATAGCCGTAGATTATGTACGGCTTGGCAGGGAAAGTCCCATTATGGATGCTCATATCCCCGGTCATCAGTGCGTAAACCATGGAGGGATAATTATTCTCGCACGCGGGCAAGATGGATGATGTGGGCGGGTGAAAATCGTTACCTTCGAGTTCTATCGTAAAACTTATCGCATGTTCAACGCTCTGGAACCAGTCCTCTGCCGCACCAGATGCAGGATATAAATCAGTGGATTTTACAACGGAATACTGTGTGGTTGGCATGAGTTTGCTCATATTTGTCCCTATGGCAAATTCCACATAATCATAGGGTCGCGGTGCATCGTAACTGTACCCCGGCGGCACGAGAATCTCCGAGGAATAGCTGTGATAAGTAAGATACAGATTAATTGTGTGATTCAGAGCAAAATCGCGCAATGCACGGGTTTCTGGTTCGCTGAACGGCGCCGGTCCACGATAGGTGATGCTGTTGGGATCACTGGATCCATTTATCCAGTCAATATCGTAATTTCTGTTGAGATCCACACCTTCTATGGTGAACCATCCGTCATTTTCAAAAACACCATCTCCGTCATTATCTCTGCAATTTTTACGCCAGTCCTGAATTGCGTTCAGATCCCCGTTTCCATCGTACACATAGCCGTCGGGATTCACCATAGGCACCACATAGATTTCTCTGTGATCCACAAGCCATTTTATTGTGTCGTTTGTGGAATAATTTGTAACCAAAGCCTGAATGAAATAAAGAGGTACTTCCAGCGCAAGCCATTCCCGGGCGTGATGCAATCCATCAATAAGCACTTCGGGCTCATCTTCATCCGCGGAAACATTATCGGATATCTTCACCAGAAATATATCGCGGGGTGTATCGTACTTCCCAGAACTCTCATTCCATCCGTATGTGTGCCCTATAACGGTAACATTCATTATATCAGGATACTGCGATTGAAGTGCGTAAAGCGTGGATTTGACCTCGGAGTAAGAGGCGTAGTGGTCAAATGTAAAGCCAACGCGTACATTGGGTTGCGTGTTTTTATGCGGATTCGTCGTTATAGATGCTATTCCTATCATCATTATCAGCACAATAACGATACCTACAGCCACCCCTTTTCTCATATGAAACCGATTGCACAGATATATATAATTGTTTTCATCCGTGCATCTTATATATAACTCCCCTTTAAGGACAAACATGGAAGTGCTGAAAAAACATTTGCGCGAACTGGGGCTAACACAGTATGAAATGGATGCATATATGACGTTGCTTGGGAGGGGGACAATGAGCGCGAATGAGTGCAGTGCGGCATCTGGTGTGCCCCGTCCAAGATGCTATGATGTATTAAATGCCCTTGTGGAAAAAGGGCTTGTTCAAATGCTACCCGGTCGCCCTGTGAGATATTCGCCCGTTCCACCGGAAATAGGAATTGAGAGACTTTACAATCGCTGCAAAGAAAATGCAGAGAGAGAACTTGAAATGAAGAGAAAAAGTGCTGATTTTTTAATCTCCCAGCTCAAAATGTACTTTTCATCCGCCGAAAACATTCTAAGCGATACCGTGAATTTGATCCGTTATGAAAAACCCGTTGAAGGCTTAATAAATTTGATAAATCCTGCGAATGATTATTTTTATCTCGTATCTCCCTGCGAGAAAATCATCAATTCAAAAACAGAATTCTATTCCGCATTGGTCAACGCGCTCAGAAAAGAGGTGAAAATCAAAATTATTCAACCCATAAGCGGCATATGCAATTTTGAAGTGTATGACAGTCTATGTGGGCTTGGATTGGAAATTAAACACATGATATCTCCACCGGGTTTCTTTGCCATAGCAGATAGAAATGTGGTACTGAATCTTTTTGAAAGAGCAAATTACATAGGAACACTAAAAATAAGTGATGATCTGTCACACAGAACATTCTTGGACTATTTCTCCCGCATTTGGGAAAACGCCGAAAGTTTTTCAGAAATGAAAAACGCATACCGCACCATTTCCATACACGATTTTGACTTTTCGCTGGATTTGCCTTCAAACGCAAAAATTTACTTTTTTGATATTGATACAAATTTCGGATTCGTGGAATTTCACATTCCGCTTCATAACATTCTCGGATTTATACGCGTTGCATGGATACCGGTGCAGAATAATCCCGATCCGGGTTCGCTTTTGCAGGAAATAGCAGAAAAAACAGGTATGGGCATCATAGAAATAGAAAATTCCAGCCAGCGAAGAAATTATTTTGAATTTGAAGGAAAATGGTTCAATTATGCCCATGGTGCGGGAATGTTCAGAGCGAGATTAATGTACACAGATAACAGGGTTTATGCAATAATAATAAGAACAAAAAATTCACTCAATACGCCGCCAGGCAGGGAATCTCTAGTATCTCTGGAGATGATAGCCAGCACTTTCAGAGTTTGAATGTTTTCAGAAACTCGTCCATTTCTTCCTCGGTGCCTATATACGCCACAAGCGCATTTTTATCAAATGGTTTGATTATCACTGTTCCCTGCTCTCCATCTATCACAAGCTTTCGCGTCTCATCACCGTATTCTTTCTGAGCGGTGGATGCCGCTCCAAAGGCCGCAGCACACATTATGCAAAATCTCTCTGTTTCCATATTTTCAGGCAGGTTTCCTTTTATATAAGTCCCATCTTTTTTAAATACAGCATATTTTTTCAATCCCCTCACCCCACCATGTTTATTTTAAACAGGCAGTGCGGATCGCCTTTACCTTCGCATTTTTCCTCTTCAACATTCACAATAGTTTCGTAATACTTTTCGTAAACTTTTCGTATTATTCCACGGAGCATATGACAGGTCGGTGTTCTGGATTCATGCGCTTCTATGGAACCCTTGGTTTTGACATATTCTTTTGCAAACTCAATATCTTCCACCCAGCCTTTCTCCTTTAAGATCTCCGCTATCTTCTCGAAATAATTATCCCGCGGTACATTGCTCGAAATAATCTCACCTATTATCTCGCCGCTTCTGAAAAATAAGCCCACTGAGGCATATGACATTATTCCCTGATACACCTCTTTCATTTTAACGAGTTCTTCTTTGGTAAGTTTGACCTCATTCATAGCAATCAAATGGGCTAATTCAATACACCGATATAAATGTTTCATTCTCGTTTCTCTTTAAAATTTTAAAAACCTTAAAAAGATATTATGTCGTTAATCCATCATCTGCTCTGCGCATTCGGGGCATACAAGAGAGCCCTGCACAAGTCTGAGCCGAAGAGAGTATTGTCCGCAATTTTCACATTTACCGGCAACATACTCTGATAGGTGATTCTCGTATTCCACGGCAGTATGCATTTTTGCATATTCCTGCGTAATCGCAATTAAATCAGGTGATATCCGCGTTATGTCGTTTTCAGATAGAATTCCAACAATTTTCCCGTTCTTGACCACTGGCAGTTTTCGTATTCTGCGCCTGGACATTACCTTCGCAGCCACGGATATGGATTCATTATGAGGGATCATTATCACAGGAAAACTCATGATATCTTTCAGCGTGGTTTTATGCATTTCAAGTTCTTCAGCTACAACCTTGGTAACAAAATCGCGGTCCGTCACGATGCCCACCGGTGTGTTATCTTCCACAATTATCAGCGTGCTCACACCGTATTTGCGCATAATTCTCGCACCCTCCACTACAGGTGTGTTTACAGGTACCATTTTCGGATTTTTCGACATAACTTCTTCCACAAGTATATCTTTCATGGCACTCGCCATATATTATTAAGAAAAACTCGGATTAAAACCTTATGCAAAAAATTCACTCTCTGACAAACACCGCAGGGGCGATTATGAGCAGTATTATCCCAATACTCGCAAGAGCCAGAGATACACCCAGCGCGTCAGCAAGATAGCCCATAATAACAGAAAATACCGCGGCAAAAATGGTTTTCAGCTGAGATTCTGCACTCAAGCCAGAGGCCATAACCTTGCTTTTTATTTTTTCGCTTATGTATCCAACTGTCATAGGTCTCCTCATATTGTGGAGAACATACAGCATCAGAAATAGAGATATGGAAAGTAAGTCCAGCGAAAACTGAAAGGCCAATCCCGTAAATAGCAGCGCAAGACCACCAAGAATCGTTGTTAGATTTATCGCGCGCGTAAGTTTTCCTATTTTATCAACGATTACATAAGAATAGCGGGATGCAAAACTTGAGAGAAGATACACGAAAAAATAAGTTACACCGATAACCATAGCCGTTCTCTGATCACCGTTGAGAAACAGAAGCACTGGCAGAGATAGGGCGAAGATCTCTAAAATACGCTGGAGATAATCTTTGGTTGCTTTGAAAGCCGCATCAAAAGTAGAGGAATTCAGCATGGCCCTCAATGCAGGTCTGTTTTTGAATATTCCGGCAAAATTGCCGAGCGTGGCGTGTACTCTCTTCTTTCTTTTTTTTCTGGATATTTCGCCGTCCAGATATGATGGATATGTTGCAAGGTTCACAAGATTTATAAAATAAGGTATGAGCGTGACGAGAAAAATATCTCTGAAATTTCCTGTGTAAAAAACCACCGCCGCGGCAAGCAAAGAATTAATTGCGGAGCCCAATTGCGAAAACGAACGTGTTGCACCGTAATATTCAACCTTTTTATCAAGAATGCCTTTTCTTTTCAGGTACTCGAGTATCATAGCTTTATGTGTACCAGTGCGGTACGCTTCTCCAAGTCCAAACAGAACCATGGCTGCAGCAAAAAACACGAACGATGAGGTTAGATAGAATATTGAAAATGAGAATATGTACGAGAGCATACTCATTACCATGGATTTTCTTCTGCCGTACGCGTCCGCAAATATGCCGGTAGGTATCTCAAGAAGATTTATAGATACTTCACGAA
>WAOZ01000043.1 GCA_015520975.1 DHVE2 group archaeon
TTGTTATACTAATGTCATCAGAGGATGATGCTAAAAGAATAATTCTATTAATTTTTGGTATAGTGTTTCTATTTACTACTTTACTGTTTGTTTTAGCTTCTTTGGTTTATGCCTTTCATCTTGTTGGTAGTGTCTCGCCGGAGGAAAGCAATCAATACGCAATATTTTTATTCACTCTTTGTACAGCGCCGGTGCTGATAATAACTGTCGTCATATTCTATTTCTATTTCAAAATCTCGCGGAGAGTGGCTATTGAAGAGGATATAATGGGCGCACTAAAACTATACAGAAAAATAAAGTTATCTACGCTGGCACAGCAAATTGGACTACCGCCCAACAAAACGGAGAAATATCTTTTAAAACTCATAGATGAAAACAGAATAAACGCTTATCTTGATAGAGATACGATGGAGATAATCGTTTACGATAACCCCAATGATGTAAGGGTGGAAAACATCACATGCCCCAACTGCGGGGCCAAAATCTCTGGTGTATATGTTGTGGGTGAAATTGTGAGATGCAAATACTGCGGAACAGTGTTCAAAATTGAAAAATGAAGGTCCGCACAGTGAAAAATCCGAAAATCTAAATTAGCCCGTGGTTATATCCCTTATCCACAGATTTAGAGGTGTGATGATGAAAGTAAAGGAGATTTCGATAGATGAGGAGATGAAAAATTCGTATATGGACTATGCTATGAGCGTTATAGTGTCGCGCGCACTTCCCGATGTGCGCGACGGATTGAAACCCGTGCATAGGAGAATCCTTTATGCAATGCATGAATTGGGATTGCATCCCGGCAAGCCCTATAAGAAAAGCGCAAGAATAGTGGGAGAGGTTATGGGTAAATATCACCCCCATGGCGATCAGGCAATATACAACACCCTTGCCAGAATGGCACAGGATTTTTCAATGAGATACCCGCTGGTGGATGGCCAGGGCAACTTCGGTTCAATAGATGGCGATTCACCGGCTGCGATGAGGTATACTGAGGCACGACTTGCAAAGATAGCCGAAGAGATGCTCGTGGATATTGATATGGACACTGTTGATTTTGTACCCAATTTTGACGGCACGCTAAAAGAGCCCGTGGTGTTGCCCTCCCGGGTTCCAAATTTGTTGATAAACGGCTCCAGCGGTATTGCAGTGGGTATGGCTACAAATATGCCGCCGCATAATTTGGGAGAGATTGTTGATGCGCTTGTGCATCTCATAGACAACCCGGATGCCACGGTATCGGAGCTTATGGAGTTTGTGCAGGGCCCGGATTTCCCGACGGGCGGTGTGGTAATAGGTTACGAGGGGCTGGTGGATGCATATACCACGGGTCGTGGCAAAATAAAAATCAGGGCAAAATACAGAATAGAGAGGGATAAGATAATCATTCACGAAATACCATACGAGGTCAACAAAAGCAATCTTTTGAAAAAAATAGCGGCTTTGGTGAGAGACGACAAACTCAAGGGCATCGCCGATATGAAAGACGAAAGTGACAGGGAAGGCATAAGGATAGTCATAAAAGTAAAGCGTGATGCCAATCCGGAAATAGTGGTGAATCAGTTGCTGGAGCACACGGATCTTGAGGTCACATACGGCATAATAAATCTGGTGCTCGTTGACGGAGTACCCCGTGTGATGACCCTTCGCGGATTGATGAAAGAGTATCTGCGCCATCGTATGGATGTTCTTGTCAGAAGAACGCAGTACAGGCTCAAAAAAGCGCGTGAGAGAAAGCATATAATAGAGGGATTGGTAAAAGCGCTATCCATAATAGATGAAGTTATCGCGGCAATAAAATCCTCCGCCACGGTGCAAGAGGCGAACACAAAATTAATGGAGATGGGGTTCACAGAATTACAATCAAAAGCGATACTCGAGATGCGATTGCAGAAACTGACATCCATGGAAATGAACGCGCTTATTGAAGAAAACAAGAAACTGGGTGAAGAGATTAGAGATCTGGAAAGTTTACTGTCCGATGAGACCCGCAGATACGAAGTTATAAAATCCGAGCTTTTGGAGATCAAGAAAAAATATGCCGATGACAGACGCACAGAAATTCTAAAGGGTGAGATAAGAAGCAGAAGCGTTGAGGAACTTATACCCAACGATAAAACAGTTGTAATCCTTACCAGAAAAGGATATATAAGACGTTTGAGCATGGGTGAGTACAGACCCCAGGGTCGGGGCGGCAAAGGAGTGATTATAAACTATGGAGAAGGTGATTTACCGCAGGATACGGTTGTGGCAAATCTCCATGATCATCTTCTTTTCTTCACCAGAAACGGGCGTGTTTACTGGTTGAAAGCGTATGAGATACCCGAAGGCACGAGGCGGAGCCGTGGCCGAGCCATAGTGAATTTCCTGCCTAAACTTGGAAGTGAAGTTATAAGGGTTCTGGCAGTTTCTAAGTTTGAGGGATATCTGTTTTTCGTCACGAAGAAGGGTGTGGTCAAAAGAACGCTGTTATCCGATTTCTCAAAACCCAGAAGCACGGGTATTCGCGCCATAATTTTCGATGAGGATGATGAACTCGTTGATGTGAAGATCACCAACGGCGATGAGGACATCTTCCTGTTTACCAGATACGGACAGGCCATACGCTTTTCCGAGGATGATGTCAGAGTTATGGGCCGCACAGCACGCGGCGTGAGAGGAATAAAGCTGAGAGATGGAGATGAGGTGATATCCGCAGCAGTATTGGGAGAAGGGAAGTATGTATTCCCTGTGCTATCCAGCGGATACGGGAAGAGAACGCCGGTTAGAGAGTATCGCAGAATCAAAAGAGGTGGTATGGGCGTTAGAAACATTATCACGAGAGGAGCCTATGTGGTCAAGAGTTTGATCGTGAACGACCATGACGAAGCACTGCTGATGACAAAGGAGGGAATGAGCATAAGAATCCGTCTCAGCGATGTATCAGTTCACAGCAGAAACGCTCGCGGGGTACGGCTGATAAAAATGAACCCGGGAGACGAGGTTGTGGATGTGGCGGTGCTCAGAGATTGACGCTGTAATCCCAGAGATAGTCTTCAGTCGCCACGATTTTTTCCCAAATCTTCCTGCATTCGCATGAAATTTCATCCGCATCGTTCAAGTACTGCGGATCTTGTGTAAGCGAGAAATCCACAATTTTTTTCACTATTTTCTCATCGCATTTACCGCAGTTGTGCGCTCCTCGATGTGTGCCTGCAGCTGTTGGGAACGAAACGATCTCTGCGGGCAGTTCTACTGTTCTCTTAAGCACCTCAAGAAGGCTCCAGAGCCACGGTGCCCGATATTCGCCTTTTCTCCACAGGTACTCCACAAGAGTGTTGTTCTGTATATTCATCGGGTTGATGGAGATCACTTCCGAATATTTTGCGGCGAATTTTGCGCTTTCGGCAGCTTCTTCTATAGCCTGCTTTTCCGTCATAAACGGCGGTTTTAAGAGCAAATAAGTTTTGATCGGGGTTTTGTTAGAAATGAGTTTTTTTGAAGCTTTGATGTAATGTTCGACGGAAAAACCTTTGTTAATTCTGTACATGAGGGTCTCATTATTCGCGCTTTCCAGCCCCAAAGCCACCATGATATTTCCCGCCTGCTGAATTTCCTGTATGGTGTTTTCATCTATGAACTCGGGCCGTGTTTCCACGATGATTCTATCCGCATCCGCAAATGCATCGTATACTCTCATACGCACAGCTTTTGGGACCTCTTCATCATCAAAAAAA
>WAOZ01000044.1 GCA_015520975.1 DHVE2 group archaeon
AAGAGTTTCAAAGCATCTGTGAGCTGATATTCTCCTCCTTTCCCTTTCTTAATGTTTTTCAGATAGGTAAAAATCTGCGGGGTGAGAAGATATCTGCCTATGACGGCCAGAGTTGAAGGCGCCTCGTCAGGGCTGGGCTTTTCTATAAGGTCATCCACGACATACACCGGAGGTTTGCTCAGCGCTGAGGGTTTTATTATCCCGTATTTTGAGGTATCTTCTCGCTTTATTTTCGTGACACCGATTACGGGATCGCCGGTGGAGGAATATATGTCTATCATAGTTTTTGTGGCGGGTCTGTCGTTGATTATTATATCATCTCCGAGAAGTATCACGAATGGCTCATCACCCACAAATTTCTCAGCCATAAGAATCGCGTGTCCCAACCCAAGAGGCTCTTTTTGGCGTATGTACATGATGTTTGCCATCTCGGATATTTTTCTTATCTCTTCCAGTTCCTTCTCCTTTCCTTTCTTTTTCAGAAATTCTTCAAGTTCGGGGCTACGGTCAAAATAATCCTCGATAGCGCGTTTTGTGCGACCTGTAATTATCAGTATATCCTTACACCCGGAATTAACCGCCTCCTCAACGACATAGTGGATGGCAGGTTTGTTGAGTATGGGAAGCATCTCTTTAGGCTGCGTTTTTGTTACAGGTAGCATTCTGGTGCCAAGACCCGCGGCCGGTATCACGGCTTTCATATGCGAGTATGAGATTAACTCTATATATATGTTTGCAGATTTCCGCGTATGAAAATAGCTGTAATTGGCACGGGTTATGTGGGTTTAACAACAGCATTGCTGTTTGCAGAATTCGGGCATGATGTTTTGGCTGTGGATGTTGATGAAGAAAAGGTCAATACGATAAATAAGGGGGAATCACCTATTTACGAGCCGGGCGCCGATGAATTGCTTAAAAAGCACATAGGAAAAAATCTGCGTGCCACAACATCCTATGATATCGAGGACAGGGACATTGTGTTCATATGCGTGGGTACGCCCTCAAAGCCTGATGGAAGCATGGAGACGAAATATCTCGAAAGTGCGTCTGAAGCAATAGGGGAAAAACTTCGCAAAGGTATGATAGTGGTGGTGAAAAGTACTGTGGTTCCGGGTACAACGGAGAATTTGGTTCTTCCAATTCTTGAACGGAAAAGCGGATTGAAAGCGGGCGAGTTCGGGCTGGCGATGAATCCAGAGTTTCTCAGGGAAGGACTTGCAATATACGACACATTTCATCCAGATAGAATCGTTATAGGCGAGTTTGATAAAAGAACGGGAGATATTCTCGAAGAACTTTACAGACCTTTGGAGGCACCGATTCTCAGAACCAGCATAAAAGTTGCTGAAATGATCAAGTATGCGAGTAACGCTTTCCTGGCCACTAAAATCTCGTTTGCCAACGAAATTGCGAACATATGCGAGAGGCTCGGGATAGATGTTTACGAGGTTATGAAAGGCGTGGGAATGGATCATAGGATATCGCCCCACTTTTTAAATGCTGGTGCTGGATTTGGTGGCTCTTGTTTTCCCAAGGATGTTAAGGCGCTCATATCTCTTGCAAAGAATCTGGGCTACGAACCACATCTTCTTGAGGATGTCCTCAAAATAAACGATTATCAGCCCAGGCATCTTGTTGAGCTTGCAGAAGCGCATTACGGAGACTTGAAAGGTGCCAAAGTTGCTGTGCTCGGGCTATCATTCAAGCCGGATACGGATGACATAAGAGAGACGAGAGCTGCGATTATCGTCGAAGAACTGCTTAAAAGAGGCGCTGAGGTGATTGGCTACGATCCCAAGGCTATGGCGAATTTCAGAAAACTGTTTCCATCGATAAAGTATGCATCCGGTGCTGATGAAGCCGTAAAAAACGCGGATATTGTTATAATCCAGGCGGACTGGGAAGAGTTCAAAAATATGAATTTTGACGCCTATCCCAACTTGAAACTTGTGGTGGATGGTAGAAGAACAGTGAAACCCGAGAGAGTTAAGTATGTGACGATTGGCAGAGGAGATTAATTTGCGCATACTTATGCTGGTTTCCAATCCCTTCAAGCCGGATCCGCGGGTGTATGAAGAAGCCAAGGCACTAATAAATGCGGGATATGATGTAACCATCATAGCATGGGATAGAGAGTGCAGGTTTCCTGCAGAAGAAAAATATGGGAAAATAGATGTGAAAAGAATAAGCGTTCCCGGCGGATATGCCAAGTTCTCAGAATTCTTCCCCGGACTGCTTCGGTTTTATCGTAAGGTAATACAACTCGCGCACAAAATGGATTTTGATGCTGTGCACGCCCATGATTTTGATACATTACCTCTTGGAATTTTGATAGCTAGACGCAAAAATGTACCGATTATATACGATGTTCATGATGATTATCCATCTATGATTTCGGAATCTGTGCCGAACATTGTTACTAGAGGAATAGAGATTGTTCAGAGCACGCTTGTAAGATTCGCGGATGGAATCATTTACGCAAACGAAGCGCTCAAAAAATTGATTAAAAGAGATGGTACGGTGGTAATGAACTGCAAGGATCCTGCAGAATACAGAGCTATCTATGATAAAGCAGTTGAATTGAAAAATAAACTTGGAATCAAGGGCTTCACTATTGTATATATCGGGATTCTCAGACAGTACGAGTTTCTTATGGATCTCATTACCGCCGTGGAAAAAACCGGTACATGGCTGGTTATAGGCGGTGATGGTCCTCTACGCGATAAAATTCTCAAAAGAATTGAAAATTCTTCAAAAATAAAATATGTTGGCTGGGTACAAAGAGACAATATTCCTGTTTATACCAAGATGGCGGATGCCGTTGTGATACTCAATAATCCTCAAAAAAGATACGATCGGATAAGCACACCTGTGAAGATGTTTGAGGCCATGGCGGCTGGTGTGCCGGTTATAGTGGCAAAGGGTGGCGAAGCGGAGAAAATAGTTTTGGAATGCGATTGCGGTCTTGCTGTTGAATATGGGAATGCCGATGCTCTTATAGAGGCGATAAACAGGATGAAGGATGAGGATTTAAGAAAAAGATTTTCGTCAAACGCACTTCAGTGTGCGATAAAAAAATATAACAGAAATAATCAAAACCAGAATCTGGTGAGTTTTTATGAGTCGGTTA
>WAOZ01000045.1 GCA_015520975.1 DHVE2 group archaeon
GGCCACGGTATCAAAGGCAGAAGAGGTGCTGGCAGACGCGGTGGTAGAGGTATGGCCGGACTGTGTAAGCATAGATATACATGGATGGTGAAATATGCACCCGATCATTGGGGCAGATACGGATTCACATCGCACCATCCAAAGGAAGAGATAACCACGATTAATGTCGGTTTTCTCGACGAGAACATAGAAAAGTATGTGGACCAGGGAGTTGCAAAATTCGATGGTGAGAAATATGAAATCGATCTTTCTGAACTTGGCATCAACAAATTGCTCAGTAAAGGCAAGGTGACAAAGAAAATAGTCGTTAAGGTTAAATATGCATCCACCAATGCCGTTTCCAAGATAGAAGAGGCAGGTGGTGAAGTGCTCCATGGATGAAAAAATACCTCGTAAAAAGGGCGTGGCGTTTTGGGTTGCCATATTCTGGATTTTCACCGCATACATTTATTTCTCCATACTGCAATGGAAGGCTTTGAGTCCCCAGGATTTCTATAATATTATCACAAAGCACTGGCTTGATTTTTTGATATTCGTATCTTGGAGCGTCCCTCTGTTCGGGCTCATATATCTTGGGGCTTCTTATGATGGAGACAAAAGTAAGCTTTACGGTCTCAGGCCTGTTATAGAATATCTTCCGGTAGTGAAAAAGCCAAAGGGTCATGTGCATTTCAAGCAGAAACTTATGTGGACTGTGCTTGTTTTGATAATCTATTTCGCGCTAACCAATGTGTTCATTTACGGTTTGGATCAGGCAAAAACAATAGACCTTTTTGAATCTTTCAGAGCCATACTTGCTGGTGCTTCAGGCTCTTTAATGCATCTCGGTATAGGCCCAATCGTGACTGCAAGCATCATCATGCAGCTTTTTGTCGGTGCAAAGATAATAAATCTTGATTTGACCAACGAGGAAGATAAAGCGATATATCAGGGCACACAGAAGCTTCTGGTTATCATAATGATATTTGTGGAGGCCATTCCACAGGTATTCGGATATCTTCAGCCTGCATCCAGCTTTGTAAGCGGTTTGAACTCATTTGCACCGGGTTATGGTGATTTTCTTGCGAAATTGATTATAGTAATACAGCTTTTCTTTGGCTCGTATATCGTGTTCCTTATGGACGAACTTGTATCCAAATGGGGCATAGGCTCGGGTATATCTCTATTCATCGCTGCGGGCGTGTCGCAGGCCATATTCACAGGTACAATAAACTGGATCCCTGCACAACCAAACGAGCCTCTAAGTCTCAACAATCCTCCGAGCGGTGCAATACCAAAAACGATATATATACTGTCTCACAGTTCGGCTTCGCAGCTGTACAACGGAGGCATAGAAAGAATCCTGTTCGGTAATCCAAATCCGCTTGTGGCGTTGATGGGAACCATAGTGATATTTTTCATTGTAGCTTACGCCGAAAGCACAAAGATAGAGTTACCGCTTGCACATGAAAGAGCAAGAGGCGCAAGAGGTAGATACCCAATCAAACTCATGTATTCTTCGAACATCCCGGTTATACTCGCATCGGCACTTCTCGCGAATGTCGCCATGTGGTCATTGTTATTCTGGAGCAATCCAACACTCAGCAAAATTCCGATAATTGGACATAATCCGATTATAGGGGTGTATCCAACACCTGAGCAGGCCCAGGACTGGGGTATCCAGACCACAACGCCTATTGGCGGCATTGCGTATTATCTGAGCAGGGTGAATGGATTGAGTTCTTGGCTTCTACCCCTAATAAATCCACAGGCGTATCATTATGCTTTCACATATCAGACTTACTGGCAGATTGTTGGACATGTGATCGCTTATGTGGCATTTATGATACTTATGAGTATGCTGTTCGCGAAATTCTGGATCGAGACCGCTAATATGAACGCAAAAGCAATAGCCCGTCAGATCCAGAAAAGCGGTATGCAGATCCCGGGATTCAGGAGAAGCCCTGCGGTGCTGGAAAAGATTCTAAATAAATATATACCTGCCGTTACGCTATTTAGCGGCGCCGCAGTGGGCGCTCTGGCTGCGTTTGCGAATCTCATAGGCACTGTGGGCCGTACTTCGGGTACTGGTGTGCTGCTGACTGTGGGTATTCTTATACAGTTCTATGAGGCAATGGGTAGAGAGCAGCTTATGGAAATGCATCCGATGATCAGACAGTTCTTTGAGTGATGTCTCATGCGCGTGATAATTGCAGGAGTGCCGGGAGCGGGCAAAACAAGCATAATGAAAGAAGTTGCGCAGAAGACAGGCTACACCGTAGTTAATTACGGTACCGTTATGCTTGAACTGGCGCGAGAGCGAGGGCTTGTCAATAACAGAGATGAGATGCGAAAACTCCCCATAGAAGTGCAGAAAGAGCTTCAGCGAGAGGCTGCCTGCAAACTGGCGCAAATGGATAACTTGATTGTTGATACGCATCTTACAATCAAAACTTATTCTGGCTATTTTCCGGGATTGCCCAGATGGGTTCTTGAATCCCTGAAACCTGAGTTGATAGTTGTTGTTGAGGCAGATCCTCATGAAATAATAAGACGGAGAAAAAGCGATCCCACACGGCAGAGAGATTTTGAGACTTACGAAGATATAAAAGAGCATATGAGTGCGAACAGATATATGGCCTTTGCATGCGCTATGTACACCGGTGCCACGGTGCTATTACTTCAAAATCGGGATGGAATGCTTGAACTGGCGGTTAAAAGGTTTCTGGAGGCGCTTAAAAATGAATGATCAAACTCAAATGCCTGAGGATCAGCGTGTCCAGACAGCGCAGATAGGTAATTACTATTTTCTATTTTTGATGCTTTTCTTGATGATAATGATATTTCCCGAATTCAGGATGGCGCTGGGATATGCTGCCGGGCTTGTTTTCAATCCTCTATTTTACTTTGATGGTAGGCATCCAATCTATACTTTGCTAGGTACAGGGTTAATCCTCACTTTGATTAACACATGGGCACGTCATCATTTCACAGATTGGATAATGATGGCAAAGGTTCAGCAGAGGAGTCGCGCTCTAAACGCGGTTATGCGGGATGCATTGCGCAAGCAGGATATGGACAAAATTGAAAAACTGCGAAAGGTTCAGCTTAAGTATGCATCTGAAACCATGCAGATGCAGGCTGGAACGATGAAAGCCACCACACTCACGATGTTCATAGCGATATCCATATTTACCTGGCTCTGGATGTTTGTATCCACTGAAGCGCACTATACCTATGTAGCGATACCGTGGGCGCAGGCTGTGGAACTAAATACAATGGTGGGATTTTTCCCATCATGGATACTTTTGTATTCTGCATTCACAATGCCTCTTGCGTGGGTAATACAGTATATATTCAAAATATTCGAATTCAGGAAAAAACTGGAAGAAATGGATGATAATTCATCCGATGAGGCGATTCAATGAAAATAACAGTAAGTGGGCCGCCTGGAAGTGGTAAAACCACGGCAGCAAAACTTCTTGCTAAAAAGCTGAGATATGAATATGTGTGCGGTGGAGATATATTCAGGGAGATGGCCAAAGAGCGTGGTATGGATCTCGTTGAGTTTAGTAAATATGCTGAGCAGCATCCTGAGGTGGATATTGAGATAGATAGCCGTCTTGTTGAAATCGCAAAAACAAAAGACAATATCGTAATAGATTCCCGATTAAGTGGCTGGCTTATGCATATAAACAAAATACCTGCATTTAAGGTTTTTATCACAGCTTCTGTGGACACGCGGGCTAAAAGGATATGGGAAAGGGAAGGGGGCGATCTTGAAAAAATAAAAAACGATATGATTATTCGAGAAAAAAGCGAGAAGAAAAGATATAAAGAGGTTTATGGTATAAATTTTGAAGATTTGAGCATATACGATATCGTTATAAAGAGTGATGGCATATCTCCCGATGAGATCGTACAAAAGATTGTGGAGGTTGCGGGACTTGAACCAGTATAGTATTGAAGAGTTGCTGGATTTTGGTGTAGTCATAATTGATAAACCGAAAGGCCCCACAAGTCATCAGGTTAGCGCATGGGTTCGAGATATCTTGGGTATAAAAAGAACTGGTCATGCGGGTACACTGGATCCAAAAGTTACTGGTGTGCTCCCCGTAGCGCTTAATAGAGCAACGAAGATAATCAATATACTGCATCTTGCTCCAAAGGAATATGTGGGTGTTATGCGTCTACATAAAGATGCACCAGTTTCGAAAATAAAAGAAGTTATGCAGGAATTTGAGGGTGAGATTTATCAGATGCCCCCAGTACGTTCGGCGGTGGCACGTAAACTCAGAAAACGGATGGTTTATGAGCTCGAAGTTATGGAAATTGAAAAAAGATATGTTCTCTTCAGGGCTAAGGTTGAATCAGGAACATATATAAGAACACTGTGCGTGGATATAGGTGATGCTCTATGTACAGGTGCGCAGATGGAAGAACTGAGAAGAATATCTACGGCGCATTTCACTGAATCACATGCGGTGACTCTTCACGATTTGCTGGATGCGTATATTTTTTGGAAAGAAGACGGTGATGAAAGTTATATAAGGAAGTGTATACTCCCCGGCGAAGAAATAGTCTCCTTTTTACCAAAAATAGTGGTTAAAGATACCGCTGTAGATGCGCTTTGTTATGGTGCCCCACTTTATAAACCAGGAGTTCTTGAGATGGATGCTAAAATAGAAAAAGGTATGAATGTTGCGGTATATACGAGCGATGGTAGGTTGCTCTCCCTCTCACAGGCAGTTCTGGAAAACGATGTTGTGGCAGTGCCTGTCAGAGTGGTAATGAAACACGATAAATGCTCTAAAACCTGGAAACGTAAATCTGATGAGGGCCCGTAGGCTAGGGGATTAGACTGTGGGGCTTCGGACCCCACGACCCGGGTTCGAATCCCGGCGGGCCCGCTTTTTTCTGTTCACGGACCGCAGGATTCGCACATTTTTGGAATCAGAAATGCCGTATTTTTCAGGTTTCATTAGTCTCACCTCTCAGTTGCTTTAAATATGCTGGGCCCAATGGCTGCCAGGATCCGAACATTTTATCCTTTTTCTTGACCTCTATGGAAACATTAAGCATTTTGCGCGTTTATTTTCTAAACACATGCAAACAATGGCAAGTTTTATATGTGAGTTAAAATTACCGATGGATGGTGTCACGATGAAGCGCAGTTCACGAAACTGGAAAAAACGAGGCAAGATGCGTTGGAAATGGAGAAAAAAGAGAATGCGCAGGCTAAAACGCCAGAGAAGGGCAAATAGAGAGTGAAATGGGGGCATGGGGTAGTTAGGCATCCTAGCGGGCTCCAGTTAAAGTGATGACAAGAGGGTCAGCTGAAAAATGATGAATAACTGGAGCGCTGACCCGAGGAGTGACCCGCGGACCTGGGTTCAAATCCCAGTGCCCCCACTTTTCTGTCAACATTTTGCGATGTAAATAAAAACAGTTTTTCTTGTTCTTCACGGTCCCCACTTAAAATGTGGAGCGATAATAGATGTAAAATTTTATATAGAAGAACAATTTTACGAATTTTGGTGGTGAGTATGGAGGTAGCGGAAATCAGGGAATGGGAAAGGATTTCCGCACATTCACATATAAGGGGACTTGGACTTGACGAAAACTACAGGGCGATAAAGAAAGCGGATGGTATGGTGGGACAGGAAGATGCAAGAGAGGCTGCAGGTATCGTGGTCAGGATGATTAAGGAAGGTAAATTTGCTGGAAATGCCATACTCATTGCAGGTCCACCTGGAAGCGGTAAAACTGCGCTTGCTATTGGCATAGCCAAGGAACTGGGAGAGGATGTGCCTTTTGTGCATATCGCAGCAAGCGAAATTTACAGTGCGGAAGTTAAGAAAACTGAATTTTTAACGCAGTCATTACGAAAAGCGATTGGTGTCAGAATTCACGAGATGCGGAAAATATATGAGGGCAAGGTGGAGAACCTCAGCATAGATTACATGCAGCATCCTTACAATCCCTATCAGAAAATTCCTGCGAGTGCCACACTGGTACTAAAAACGAAAAAAGAGAAGAAAAAACTGAAAATGGATCAGAGTTTTGCGATGCAGCTTGTGCAGCAAGGTGTTGAAACAGGCGATATTATTCAAATTGATGCAGATAGCGGTAGAGTTGTGAAAGTGGGCATATCCGAGGATGCGGTGCAGGAGAAGGAGTTTGATCTTGCATCGGAGAGAACTATGCCCATTCCAGACGGTCCGGTTTTAAAAGAGAAAGAGTTCGTGTACACGCTTACGCTTAACGATCTGGATGTTATGCAATCCAGGGCTGGGCTTGACATAGCCTCACTGCTCTTCGGATCCCCCGAAAGAAAGGAAATTGGGGAGGAAGTTCGAAAACGCGTCGATTCACAGGTTAGAAGACTCGTGGAGGAGGGCAGAGCAGAGCTCATACCCGGAGTGCTGTTTATAGACGAATGTTCTATGCTGGATATTGAAACCTACGCATTTCTTAACAAAGCGATGGAGCAGGAGCTTTCGCCTATAATAATATTCGCTACGAACAGGGGTATAACCACTGTCAGAGGCACAGATATCAAATCTCCGTTCGGTATGCCGCTTGATCTCCTTGACAGACTTCTTGTTATAACAACCAAAAAATACGGAGCCGACGAAATGAGAGATATAATCCTGACCAGAGCCAGAAAAGAAGGCATAAAACTTGATAATGATGCTCTGAACTATTTGGTAGAAATTGGAGAAAAGGCGTCGTTGAGATACGCCATACAGCTGCTCGCACCGGCATGGGAGTTATCTGGCAAGAATGAAGTGAAAAAAGAGCATGTGGAACGAGCATACAGGTTATTCGCCGATGTGAAACGCTCGGTGGAATATCTGCGCAGGATGGAGGAGGAAATGCTCTACGATTAGAGCAAAACTCATATACATCTTTTTATTTCCTCCATTGTAGCCCCGTGGTGTAGTGGTCAAGCATCGGGGACTCTGGATCCCCGGACGGCGGTTCGAATCCGCCCGGGGCTGCTTTTTATTCCATATATAATAAGTTGTTCTAATTAATTGTTTTAAAAACGCAAAGACAAAAATTTATAGCAGGAAGCCATACTTAACGCAGGTGAGGAATAATGATTTGTGAGATGTGCGGTCGTGATGTCCCTCGTCTGAAAAAGGTTGTAATAGAAGGAGTAATAATGAATGTTTGCAACGAGTGTGCCAAATTTGGAAAGGAGATAAAAGGTAAAGAGATTCCAAAAGATGTGAAATATCTTCCACCTGAAGTCGTCAGAGAGAGACTTGAGCGTCGCAAAAGGAGGCCCCGAAAAGATGCTTTGGACGAGGAGGAGGTGCTTGTTGAGGACTATGCAGATAGAATAAGAAAAGCCCGTGAAAGAATGGGCCTAACGCAGGAGCAACTCGCAAAGAAGATTTTGGAAAAAAGGACGGTGATATCCAAAATCGAGCGCGGTGAGATGCATCCTGATGAAAAACTGATAAAGAAACTTGAAAAAACGCTGAACATAAAACTCAAGGAACGGGTGTCATATGTATATTCAAAAGATGATAAAAAAGCGCGCGCTCTTACACTGGGCGATCTGATAAAGGAGGCGCTATGACCGATTATATTTACTATGTATGTGCAGCAGCGGTCATAATTGCGGGAACCATTCTTTATCAGTATTTAATGAACCCGTTCTGGAACAAGATGGGATTACCAAAAAATACCAAACCCGAAGAAGACGATACCGAAAAAGCCGTAGACGAAAAAGAACTTGAATTTTACAGAGAGATATGGAAAGGACGCAAAAAATCAGAGTAATCTGGCGCGAATCAGTCCTCTGAGCGGCACACCATCTATTTCATCGTGCGGGGTTTTGTTCACCAGCACCACAGCGAGTACCGGCTCACCGCCGGCTTTTCTTATATCCTCTATGGCTTTTCTCAGGGTTTCTCCCGTGCTCAGCACATCATCCACTATGACTACTTTCTTTCCTTCGATATGCGCATAGTTTGATGAAAAAGCGCCTTCTTCTCGTTGCGGATGCGGACGATATATTATCATTTCCACACCCATTTCTTCGGCTATGAATGTTGCGAAAGGTATGCCGTTGATTAGCACACCAACTATGGAATCCACATCGAACTCTCTTTTTTCCATTTCTTCTAAAATAATATCTGTCATAATCTCGGCGATTTTGGATATTCTGTAGGGGAATATACCTATGCTTCTCCACCCTATTTTCACATCCTTGGGAGCCTCTTCTTCTTCAATACCCTGCGTTAAGAGCCATTCCACCGTGTTTGTGGAAAGATGTAATTCGGTAGCAATTTCTTTCGTGTTCAGACCTTTCTTTCTCAATTCAAGCGCTCTTTTTGCGAGTTCTTCAACGCTTTTCATACTATCACCTCTATTCAGCACTCATAGGGTTCATCATCACTTCAGCTGACCCTCTTCTCATCATCCTATGCTCTAAATCTCTGCGAGGTATTTAATACTTTACCTTCCTTAACCCGTAACCGTACAGATAAATTTAAATCTGTGTAGTGCTAATGGTTTATTATGAGCACGGGCAAGATAGTATCTATACTGCTGTTTATGATAGGTATTTTGCTTATAATTGGAGGTGGGCTTTACAATCCCTACGCAGAAACTATGGTTCTTCCCCCAGGAGGTGTGAAGGGTATCGGATTTCATATGGACGCTGGAGAGACACATGTTTTTGAGGTTAATGCGGATCATATGGTAACTGTGTATGTCATGGATAACCAGAGTTTTGAAAAAGCATTAGTAAATGGCAATTTTACGGATAGTTTGTATGTTCAGACTGCTGCTCACTTATCTTTCAGTTTCACCGCGCCCAAAGACGGAGTTTACTATATAGTAATTGCAAATTTCAATTCTCCGGGTTTTGTGACAGCTACGCTCACATACGGATACGGCGAGTTCTGGGCGCTTATAATCACGGGTGCAATAGTGTGCGGTGTGGCAATACTGATTTTGGTATATGATATTCAGAACTCAAAATATACGCCACCCACGCTGGATAGTCAGTGCCCTTATTGCGGCGCGAAAGTGAGTTCTTCCTGGAATTATTGTCCCGTTTGCAGAACACCGCTTCGTAAGGAGGTGAAACTATGAGACACATACAGATTACGGTGTTTTTAATAATATCGCTTTTTGTTATGACGAGTGCTATGACGGTATTTTCAAAGCCCGTCTACGGTGATGAAGTTACTTATGTTTTCACGAAAAGGACATACACTTGGTACTTCATGGGAGAAAAATACACGCTGAATCTTGAGGTGAAGAACTCCACAGAAAACAAAGTGTATAGGGAAAATGGAGAGTGGGTAATAAATTTAACACTTCCACAGGATGCTTATGCGTTTTACAAGAAATTTCCAGGCGGATTTAGAATTGCATCAAATTACTCATTTTTAAACTATTTCATAACGCCAGATGATAGGTACATAAAAACACTCGCTGCAGATTTAAATTACATAGCTGAAGTGCGGGGATTTGATACCCTTGAAAAAGCGAATTTTGTGTTATCTTTCGTGCAGTCGATGGAATATATGGACGACTTAAACTCCACAGGATTTATAGATTACTACAAATTTCCGCTTGAGACCCTTGTGGATGGCGGCGGTGACTGCGAAGACACATCACTGCTTTTGATTACAC
>WAOZ01000046.1 GCA_015520975.1 DHVE2 group archaeon
ATCAAGAAGCGTGCAGAGAAGGCAGGCATCCGGCATTTCAACATCAAGAAGTTCAGGTCCACATATGTCAAAATGATGCATGATGCCAAGGTCCCCACTGAGTGGGTGGCCCGGCAGCTGGGCCATAGCTCCACGAGAATCACCAGGAAGTACTATCACGATTTTGATGTGGACATTATGGAGGAGGCCCACAAAAAGGTGAAATTCTTCGATGAGATTGCAGGAGGTGATGAAAACGAATAATCATTTTATTAGAATCCCGACCTGCCCTCTGCTTAAAGACATAGAGATGAGCAACATGGAGATCCGGTGGATATTTTATAGAAAGAAATAGAGGTAATTTCAAATTCAAACCAACCTGAGAAGTCTATTTTCGCACAGGGTGCTGAGAAAGATGTGTATACACTCCTTGGGATTGTATGTGAAAAATCGAAGATTCCACAAACAACATTTAATTATCCAAGGTCATATTACCCTCAATGCTCGTTATATTTGACCTTGATGGAACCATCGTGGATTCAATGGACGAGATCATATATTCGTTTGAAAAAGCATTCGAAAATTTGAATATACATCTTGACGAGAGCGCTCTTAAAAAATATGTCGGGCTCCCGCTGGATGAACTGATAACGGCGCTGATTGGAAAATACGAGCAGAGAATTGCCGATGAGATTAGGAGAGTGTATTACAGTATCTATCCCAGAAAAATCCGACTTGTTCCGGGAATGGAGTATCTTATATCTCATAAAAATTACAAGAAAGCGATTCTCACATCCAAAAAGAGAGAAATTGCCTTAAGAGACCTTTCATACCTCGGCATTGAGCGCTATTTTGATATCATTGTGGGTGCAAATGATCTTCAGAAAAGAAAACCTGATCCAGAAGGGATTCACAGGATTATGCAGTCGCTCAATCACCGCGATAAAAAATCCGTGTTTATGATAGGCGATACAGAGCTAGATATAATCGCTGCTAAAAGAGCTGGCGTAAAAAGTATCGGCGTTACTTGGGGTGCTAGAGATGAGAATTTTCTAGAAGCATACAATCCTGATTTCATAGCAAGAACCCCGGAAGACATTTATAAAATACTGAATTCTTATGCCCATTTGTGACCGTATTTGCCAATAAGGGGTACAAACACAACATCGCCCCATACCGTCTTTTTTATGCCCTGCTCTGTTTTTTCGACAACAACCAGTTCCTGATAAAATGCACCACCCACGGGTATCACCATTATACCTCCGACTTTCAATTGCTCCAAAAGCGGGGGCGGAATCCTCGGCGCGCCGCAAGTAACTATAATTCTATCATAGGGTGCTTCAGACGGATATCCAACGGAGCCATCGCCGAGCAGTACCCTTATTCTATCCTTGCAGGGACAGCGCTCAAGGTTTTTCTTTGCAATATCTCTAAGCGCAGGTACTCTCTCTATGGTGATTACTTCAGCACCGAGGCATGCTAAAAGACATGCATTGTACCCAGAACCTGTGCCGATCTCAAGAACTTTATGTCCCTCTTCCACCTTGAGAAGTTCAAGCATTATGGCAACCATGCTGGGCGCGCTTATGGTCTGACCGTGAGAAACTGGCAAGGGTTCATCTGCGTAAGCAAGATGCCTGTAGTTTGAAGGAACATAGTTTGCTCTATCCACTTTCAAAAATGCCTCTTTGACCTTACGCGTTCGGATATATCCGTACATCTCCAGCATATTGACCATCGCTTCGTTGCTCACCGGGATTCCCCCGTTATTACGGGATCTCGATCTTATGTTAAGTCAAATATATTATTTGTTATTTTCCGCGGGATTATCTATCTCCATGGGTGTCAGTTTGTACACATATATGGTATGAAAAGCGAGTTTTCTCTTGGCAATTTTCTGAAACCTATAGGGCTTTGAAAACACGAGATCTAGGCGATTGAATGAAGATAAAACGATGTATATCTCACCATTCTCATCCAAGTAGTTCTTTGCTTCATCAAGAAAACGCAGTATTATTTCGTCCCCGTGCTCGCCCCCACCGGCCCACTGCAAATCTTTAATGTTTTCTGCATCGCCAGGTAAATAAGGTGGATTGAAAATAATAGTATCATATTTTCCCTCAACATTTTCAAATAAATTGGACAGCACCGCTTGAATGTTAAGGTTTTCTTCATCGGCTATTTTTTTAAGGTGCTTGATAGCTTCCTCATCTATATCCACCGCTACAACCTTCGCTCCCTGCTTCGCGCATTCTATCGCAATTATCCCACTTCCAGTGCCCATATCAAGAACTCTCTTTCCACATTTTATATTATCAAGGAGCAGATAGGTATCCTCCGCAGGTTCGTAAATCTCAAATTCCATCAAAAAGATTATATGCTGGAGATACATTATAATTATGGCGATGACCATGCCCGGGGATAAAGATTTGCTGGATGAACTGGAAGAACTCTCCGAAATCGTTGAGGGGAAAAGCGAAGATGAGATAAAAAGGGAATTGGAGGAGATTGAGGAGATCGCTGGTATCACTGAGGAGACGAAAAAAGAAGAGCCTGAAGCTGTTGAGAAACATGAGGAAAAACCTGTCGCTCCAGAGCCTGTAAAGGAGAAAGAGGAAAAGGTAGAAAAAACTGGAAAAGAGAGATCTGTGAAAACACGTCCCGAAAGAGCAATTAAGAAATATAGCGCACTTAAATATGCTTCGGGAATATTTATTGCCATTGGCACGATAATCTATATACTTGCGTTCTACCTGAGACTTTACGCTGGATGGCGTCTTATAAATTATCCACCATCCGCTCTTGTGGCCGCTGCCGGCGTGATTCTTATGATAATTGGCGGCGACTTCTATTTCCGCGCTAAGGTGAGGTGAAGATGCAAATAAAGTGGCACGGTCACGCATGCTTTGAAATAAGAACTGGAATACGGGTAGTAATTGACCCGCATGATGGTCGCTCAATAGGTTTGAAAACTCCAAAACTAAGAGCGGATTATGTTCTCATAACTCATGACCATTTTGACCACAATGCCACACGCGTTGTGGAAGGCGCTTTCAAAGTCATAAAAGGCCCCGGTCTGTATACACTTCCTGGTGGTATAAAGATAAAGGGCATTGAAGCATACCATGATACCGTCCAGGGTGCAAAACGCGGAAAAATCACAATGTATCGCATTGACTCTGAAAGTATGCATATGCTTCACACTGGTGATCTGGGCCATACCCTATCCAAAAATATCATCGATGAGATAGGCTCTGTGGATGTACTCTTTGTACCTGTTGGAGGTACATACACTTTAGACGCAAAGCAGGCTTATGAAGTTGTGAGAGAACTCAACCCCAAAGTTGTTGTACCGATGCATTACAAAATCCCCGGGCTAACCCTAGGTCTCGCACCTGTTGAGGAGTTTTTGAAAATGTTCCCCTCTGAAAGCATCTCTTTTGTTGGCAACTCTGTGGAGTTTTTCAGAGAGGATTTGCCTGACAGTACTGAGATATGGGTATTCAATCTATGATATCCAGCCCGTTCTCTATCCGATCAATTTCCACAGCGGTTGTGTTCTCCCCAACAACTGCCCCCGTACTGTTAGCCACCATACTTGCACCCAGATAAATGCTTCCATAATTGGCGGTGGATACATAAACCGGTACACCGAACAGATTTTTCAGAAATTCTATTTCCTCGTCCCGAACTTCGGGGTGCACGAGCATGCCTTTGTTCGTCACCACCGCAACGCTGCCAACGGTTTTTATGCCCCCAATAGTGCCCTTTACAACCTCAACATCCAGCGCATCTTCTATTATTTTCACAGTGGCCCGATCAAAATCCACATGCACCAGTGCCGCTTTATCATTAACAATTATGTCATTACCCACGGCGTTGATTTTATCGTTTATGAAAAACACATTAAAATCGTCAAAAAGGAATTTGACATCCTCTTCAGATGCAAAATCGGTGATTACCGCACCAAACGAGTTCATAACCATCAAGCTGCCAATTAGATGCGAACCTCCCAGTATCGTTTTGTGCACTTTCACATTAAGTGTCTTTGCGAAAATGTCTTCTATATCGCTCCGAACACCCACAGGTAAAACACACAGTTTATCTGTAGCCACCGAATAAACACCCACGAACGGGCTTCCTTCAATAGTTGCTTTCCGTATCATTATTATTCAGGCAGCAGGACTTCCACCGTATCCTCTTCTTCGAATTTTATAGCTTTCACGGTTATTTTTGTGGGGGGTTTCTGTATTCCCCTGCTCCATATGACTTCATTCACTCTGTTATCAATCCACACATTCTCCTCTGGGACTTTCATATGTCTGGATACGAAATGCCTGATAAGTTTGATTGCGTATTTTGCGCGTCTGGTACGCGGGACTTTTCGGGTATCACGAAGCGGGATATTGTATATCATTTCTTTTTCTGCCATCTTTGTTCACCTCACACTTTCAATTTAGTTCTTCTCCAGTTCCTTCTGTGCGGATGAAATGTGAATCTCCTCGCAGTGCGCATCATCACCCATGAGGGAACCCTTCGATTTGAGTTCACCCTTTTCAACAATCTGATTTTTCTTGCCACATGCTTATTTCGTGCCATTTTTATCGCCTCACTATTTTTATCTCTCTTCTCGATCCAGATAATTTCTTTAATATCATTTTCAATTCGTAATCGGTTATTTTACGCGCGAGCCTGCCGCTCTGAGCGAGCATTATGAGCTGTGTTTCAACCGCTTCTGCAAGTTCGGGCCGTGCAAGACGCAATCGAGCCAGACGCTCTCGCGCTTCAGGTTCAAGTATCTGCCGGAGCAGGGCCTGCTTGGCAGCCTCTTCCTCGGCCCTTTTAGCCTGCTCCTCGCTTATCTCCTGCGCCAGAGCCTGCTGACGCATGAGTTCCATCATCTTTCTGCGTTTGATTTCCTCTAATTCCCTATCATCCTCCATAAACCCTCACTTCACATATTTTTCCAGCTCGGGTTTTTCTTTCAAAACCTCCTCCATAACTTCTTTCGCAACATTATCCAGAAATGATTGACCCTGAGGTGTGATTACTCGGCCACCTTTCTCCTTTTTAACATAGCCAAGCTGTTCAAGCTGCTGTAAGCATTTTCTAACTATGCTTCTGCTTCCCTTACGCGCTTTGTATCTTTTAGAGCCTCTGTCCTCTTTTCCGCCGTATTCTGCCGCCAGTCGGGAGGTGCCTATGGGACCCATTATGTATATCTTACGCAACACCGATGCAAGGCGTACATACCACCAGTCATCCTGCTCGGGACCGCGCTCTTTATGCACACCAGTGGTAACCCATGCGCTCCATTCTGGCGGCACTATCTTCTCATCGCTCTTAAATTTTTCAGCGACGGCTCGTATCAGCCTATCCGGTGGAACATCATACACTGTGACCATAGCAATCGCCAAAGCGCCCTATACATTACCTATATAAGAGTATTTCGTTTTTGTCAGATATCAAGTTTTTCAACCATGCCCTTCTTGTTGAATATTTCAAAATACTTTTTCGGCATATGAAGCACATCCTCTTTTTTCAAAAACACATCACCAGAAGGCATGGCAACCGACATATCCGGCCCTACATACCGCACCAGAACATATTCCTCTTGTGTGCGCTCTTGTGGTGATTCTGATTCAGGGATTCTACCGGTTTCAGTATCCATTGATGTCGGCAATTTAAGATCATAAATCTCCTCACCCAACACAATTTTTCTGTAATAATACTCAAAAACCTCTTTTACCTGCTCATAGATGTACTCCTCCTCCTTGGTCATATTTTTTATTTTGCGTTTCCACACCACCGCCTCAAATATTTTTTTTATTCGTAGGCGAAATATGGTCTCATACGCATTTCTGATTTTATCAATATCATGCCGAAGTTTGTAAAATTTATCTAAATCCCCTTTTTCTATAAACGATTGTGCCAATGCCTCCATTTCCTGTATCCTTTTTAAGGTTTCGGGATAAAATCTTGGCTTTATCTCAGATAATGTGGTTTTCTTCTCCGTCTCCTTGCGTCGTATCGTTTCCACATCACTTAAAAGACTCACACATTACCTATACTGTATTTCTATAAACATTTTTTGTCAATGTCTGTGAGATTCAAAAAAATAAAAATCTTATTTGTGATAATTTAGAATCGCTAGTAACATAACAAAATAGATAGCCCCAATAAGTAATGGAGCAGAAAACTCTGGCACCGTGCTTGCTGGAGTGGTATGCACCAAATTACTGGGAAAGCCCTCACCTACTGAATTCACCGCAGTGACATAATAGGAATAGTTAACGCCATTAATCACTGTAGTATCGTTGAACCACAGCTGGGTTGAAGGTACCGTGGCAATTAATGTCCCGTTTCTGTATATCCTGTATCCTGCAATGGGTGATGAGCCATTGCCCAATGGTTTATGCCATGTTAAATTCGCATATCCGTTGCCCGTAATTACTGTCAGGTTTATAGGTGCCGTGGGAGGAAGCGCAGGCATAGGATAGGTAGCATTCTTAAGCGGTTTGTTATCCGAAATATTACCATTTATGCTGTATATTTTGTAAGGCCAGTCCACAATTCCATTGTTGTTCTGATCATTTGTGTTGTTGTTATTTGCCCATTCGTGCCAGTAATTGCCATACGAAGATGTATTCCAGAGATCATTGCTACCTCCATCAAAAGCCTGAATACACGAGGAATCATATATATCCCCTGACTGATGATTATAGTAGAAAGAATTATTAAAAATTAAATTGTACTTCGAGGAATCGGAGATATACACACCGTACCACTTATTGTATGAAATAAGATTATGCTGGATGATAATCCGATCCGATTCGGATAGGCATATTCCATAATAAGAATTATTATAGAATTTTCCGTTTTCAATCGTCGCATTTGATGAAAAAGATATTTCTATTCCCGAAAACGATTCGAAACAGCTAACATTATTCACAGTTATATTCGTCGAGTTGAAAGTGCAGATTC
>WAOZ01000047.1 GCA_015520975.1 DHVE2 group archaeon
ACTTTATTGGATAGCGATTCAAAAATCTCGAGAGCACGATCAAAATCTTTCGTTTCATAATAATTCTTGGCCTTGTCAAACTCGCTTTTAAATGGGCCTATATCAATTCTATTTTTGAGAATGTTGAGTATGTCGCCTAATGATGAAATAAAATTCTCACATTTCTGTTTTTTCTCCTTGAGCATCTTGGCTTTTCTCTCAAGCTCTTTTTCGAGTTTTAACCTGCTCAGATATGGACTTGGCACTTTCAAGACCTCCTTTTTGTTTAATGTTCTTAATTGATATAAATTTTTTACTTATTCTATTTCAGGGATTCCATACAGCGTTTTGCGACCCACCTTCTTTGGTGCTTCTTCGAGTAACGGGACCTTTATACCCGTAACGATTACCAGAATGCGCATCCTGTTATTAAATTCAGGGGTTACCCGTGTACCAAGGGTTATTGACGCATCTTTCCTGAGAAATGAGGATATCGCATCAACCGTTGAATACACAACATTTATGGGCACATCCTCTCCGACCGTTATGTGTATGAGCGCACCTTTTGCGGAAGAGTAATCTACATCCATCAAAAACGGGCGGTTCAGAGCGTCTATCACCACCTTCTCATAGTTGTTCACATCCCCTTCCCCGATAAGTATGGTGGACAGATTTCCGTTTTCCATTATGTGTCTCAGATCCGCAAGGTCGACATTTATCTGCGAGGGCTTGGTTATCATATCAATGAAAGACATAATTGTATAACTCATAAGCTCGTCCATCACCATAAACGCTTCGGGAAGCGAGCGATTGGGAACTATGTCAAGAAGTTTGTCGTTTTCGAGAACTATCACGGTGTTGGATTTATCGATTATCTTCCTCAGTCCAATTTTGGCGTATCTGTACCTGCCGCGCTCTATCTTGAAGGGCATGGTTACCATGGATACCACGATGGCCCCGCTTTTTCGTGCCATGTCCGCGACAACTGGTGTTGCACCCGTACCCGTTCCACCGCCAAGCCCCGTAGTTATGAAAACGATATCAACATCTTTGAAAAGATCCCTGAATACATCACGCGCCATAAGTGCGCTTCTCTCACCAAGATCCATACTTCCTCCTGCACCGCGCCCTCTGGTTATTTTTTTAAGAAGTATTTTTTTATCAGCATCCACCACCCTTAAATGGTTCATATCGGTATTTATGGCTACCGTGAAAGCCTCCAGCCCCAGCCTTTTCATTCGAGTTATGGCATTACAGCCTGCGCCGCCCACACCCACCACGATAACCCTGGGTGTATCTATGTCAGATGGTATTTCAAAATCGGTGTAGTCGAGTGCTCTCCTGATAAGCGATTCTATGCTCACTTCACACCTCCTCCATCTCGTTACTTTCCTTTTTAAGATTGTCAAGCTGCTGTCTTATCTGCTCTCTCGCTATTTCTTGCAACCTTCTCTTCACATACTCACGCACCGCCGTTCTTATGGCATCATCTAAATCAACGGCGTCCCCTTCCTCCACAAGCCTCATAAGTTCATTCACAGTGCTTCTGGGCAAATCCACCCTCAATTTTTTGATATTATCGGGTGGGTTTTTCTCTTTGAGAAACTCCTCAATGGCGGTACGCACAACCTCCGAGATATTTTTATACTCTCCTTTCTCCACAAGCTCCTCCAGTTTCTCCAGCGCTTCACGCGATAGTCTTATAGTTATGCGAATTGAATCCGACATTTTAACAGCCTCACAGATGCTTTTGTCTGACAAGAAGTATCACATAATCTGTATATATAATTTTCCCTCTTTTGTGCAGAGGAGGAAACACAATAATTTCATTAGACATCGCTGCCATGTTAATAAATGTCAATACAAATACTCCGGTAAAATGCTTGAATTCCAGTAGAACCAATTGACTCATCGCATGAGCAATTTTAAATATGGGTTAATCTAATATCCTTATTAATGAACATTCGTCTCACAATCCCGGAGAAAATCCTCATTCACCTTTATTCCTACAGAAAGTTTTCGGATAGATATGAATATCCAATAGAGATGACCCAGCAGGGTATTGCTGCGGCAGTGGGTATATCCGTCACTCATGTTCCAAGAAATATCAAAAAATTGCAGGCTGAACATCTTGTCGAAGTGAGAAAAGGCCATGTACCGGGAAAGAAAAAACGCGTGACCATATATTTTCTGACCTCTCACGGGATAATGCGTGCAAGGGACATTATTGAAAAAATCGAAAAAACAGAGGTGTCGTTAGGCGAAAAAGTGTATTCAATGTCCGAACTCAAAAAACTCACAAATCTATCTCTTTTGGAGCTGATACGAAAAATCGAGAAAGGAGAATTAACGGAAGATTCGCTGTTTCTGCCTGAAAGAAAGCTCGTATTCAAGGAAATAGAGGTGACTACGGATCTTTTTGTTGATAGAGAAAAAGAACTCAAGCAAATGCAGCACTGGTATTCGTTTGGAAAAATTCTGGTTATTCTGGGCTCACGGGGCGTGGGCAAAAGTGCTTTAATTCAAAGATTTCTTGAGATTCAGAATCCAAAAAGAAGCATCGTGTGGCTCAACATATATCCTCAGAGAACATGGAAAACCATTCGCGACATTTTCCTTCACCTTTTCGAACTGGACGATGTTCTTAGGGTAATGAAAAATCATCCTCTCCTGCTCATACTGGACAATTATTACGATGTGGATGACACTTTTGTAAGCGCTCTATCTTCACTCGTAAAGGAGGATCTCGGAAAAAGCAAAATAATAGTGAGCATGCGCGCGGATACTCCATTCTACAACAGGTTCTACTCTCTGAGCGATGTTGTGGAAGGTAGGGTAGAGGAGATAAGGCTTGAGCCACTAAAATACGAAGATGCCCGCAAACTTCTCCCGGATGTGAAAGAAAGCGCGTTCAAGAGCATTTACAAGATCACGCGCGGTAATCCAAAAATCCTGGTAATGCTGAGAAAAGGAGAGATAAAAAATTACGACGATATCCCCCTTCCACCAGAGCAGATACATTTACTCAATTACCTTGCATCACAAAAAATAAAAAATTTTAAATCCCATTAAAATGTAATCTTCAGTGTGCGAAAGCGTGAAGTACTCATAGAGCAAATTGCGAAAAAAGGTTTGTGTGCAATCTGCAAAGGTTCAAAAATGCTGTGCGGCAAGGCAGAATGCCCGCTTCTTTTGAGATACTATGCGTTGATGCGAATGCATAAAAAACTTGGAAAGGATATCCATGGCTCATCGCCTCCGGGTGTGTTTGTGGGAAGATACGGGTACCCCAAGGTAGCCATAGGTCCTCTGGTACCGCCGCTGATTGGAAACACTGAATATATGGACATTCCGGAAAACTGGATTGATATGGGCATAAGAGATTTCGTGGAGATGAGAAGCACACTTGTTCGCGGTATGAAAAGATACAGCGTCACGAACGCACATGACCCGGATTATTTTGTGGTCAGTCTTCAAGAAATGGCGATGAGCGAGGCACATGTGGATACAGAAACAACCTTTGAAAGAACTCCGAGAGGAACCCTTGTGCCGGGAAGCGAGGTTCAGCCTTACGGTCCCAAAGCCCCGATAAAGAAATTTTCGGTGGATAGTATTCGTGTAAACAGAAAACTTGAAAAATTCTACTATGACGAGGCAAAAACCACAGAAGCGGTGTTATCCCTTTACAGAGATGGAGTCAGAGTATCGCTTATTCAGAAAGCGCTGAGTATGGGTATATTCGGGGAGAGGAAAAAATTTGTACCTACGAGATGGAGCATCACCGCGGTTGACAGTCTGCTTTCCAAGGTTCTTGTTGAAAAAATCAAGGATTTCCCCACAATTGATAACAGCATGGTTTTCGTATCTGACAAAATGGAAAACACATTCGCCGTGATATTTTTACCGAGAAAATGGAGTTACGAGCTTGTGGAGGCTTGGTACCCCGGTACTCTGTGGAACCCTTACGGCTCAAAGACATTCATGGTCTCAAGCCATGAGTTTTACGAGGGTAGAAAAGATTATGCGGAGATAGGTGGTTGCTATTACGCTGCACGCCTTGCAGTGACTGAAAAACTCATCAAAATGAGGAGACAGGCAGAGGTTATCGTGCTAAGAGAAGCAAAGCCCACTTATCTGATGCCCTTGGGTGTATGGCATGTACGTGAGAATGTCAGAAACGCGATGAAAAACGAGCCGAGAATATTTGAATCCGAAAAAGAGGCGATCAGGTATGCGATATCTCAATTCCGTATCCCGTTTGAGAGGTGGGTTGACGGTTCGACGCTTCTTAAAAGATTTTATACTCAAAGGAGGATAGAGGATTATGAAGTACTGTGAGATTTTTGTAAAAAGCGCGCTGGTAAGGTCAAAATTAGAGTATACTGATTTCGCGCTCAATCCTTACAGAGGCTGCGAGCATCAGTGCGTGTACTGTTATTCACCTTATGTGATGCATCTTCCTCTCGAAGAATGGAAAAATAAGGTTTACATCAAGGTCAATCTGCCAACGGTTCTCAATCAGGAGATTCGCAGAAAAAGCGGTTTTATAAGCATAGGCACGGTCACAGACGCGTATCAGCCCGCGGAGAAAAAATATGAGATAACACGGAAAAGCCTGGAAGTGCTTCTTAAAAAGAATATGCCCATATCGATACTCACAAAATCTAATCTTATACTGCGCGATATGGATCTCATAAAAAAGTTTCAGGAAGCGCATATAGGGGTTACCATAACAACCCTCGACGAAGAACTCAGAAGAAAAATGGAACCAAACGCTGCACCCATCGATGCGCGATTTTCCGTTCTGGATAACTTCAAATCCAAGGCGATAACATACGCTTTCATAGGTCCGATTATACCTCAGTACACCACAGATTATCTTGAAGACATCATCAGAAAATTAGCCAAACTGAAGGTGAAGTATGTGATTTTCGATAGATTCAGATGGAAAAAAGATATGCAACTTCCGAGGTACCTTGAAAGCAAACTTGATAAAATCGAGATATCCCAGATGGACATAAAAGTGCGCGCTGCGTATCTTTCAAGAAAATACGGATTAAGATACTCCATTCTCTGGTGATGCGTAAACCAATCTCTCTATTTTATTCACAAGTATGAGCGAGAAAATTGATACCACGAGAAGCCCCACACCGAGAAAGAAAACAGTTGATACCACATCAAAAATTGAGAGCACCACACCGA
Source organism: DHVE2 group archaeon (assembly GCA_015520975.1). Taxonomy (GTDB): domain Archaea; phylum Thermoplasmatota; class Thermoplasmata; order Thermoplasmatales; family Aciduliprofundaceae; genus S143-98. The sequence continues at coordinate 5,182 of WAOZ01000047.1, forward strand.
ATAGCATAAAAGATAGAATGGTGAACGCCTGCATAACAGCGCCAATCACACCGAACACGCGGCCCCTGTATTTATCTGTTACAATTCTCTGAAGAATAGCATTTGTAGGTACATTCACCATCATGGCGCATCCGCCGGCAAATATCACCGCGGGATACACAACCGTCAGTGCGGGAAACAGGCCGAGCACAAATAGCGATGCGCCCATACCGAGCAATCCTGCGAATACCATGACCAGCTCCCTCATTCGACCTGCAATTATTCCAGCGAGCAAGGTGCCTATGATAGAGCCCGCTCCGAACAATATCTCCAGAACCGCAAAACCCGCAATACCAAGATGCAGAGCATCTCTTACATAAATTGAATAGGCGATGTTCAGCCCGCCGAATATTATCATCACACCTGCGAAGAAAAACGTGATGAACTTCACACCACTGTGACGGCGAATATATGCTAGACCCTTTCTGAATTCCGAAAATCCCGAAGTTCTCGAACCTTTGTCTTTATGCGCATCACCGCTGTAAACCATAAGCGATATCATAAGCGCGGAGAAAAGATATGTGGCGGCGTCGAAGATGAAAACGGAAGTATAATCAAATAGCATAACCATTCCCGTCCCTATTGCCGGCCCTAAAAGTGTGCCGATGATATATGTCATCTGCGATAGAGAATTCGCTTCAACAAGCTCTTCATTACCGACTATTGTGGGAATCACTGCGTTTCTCGCGGGATAGAAAAATCTCGAAACCACGGAAATTCCAAAAATCAGTACAACCATTAGCAGAAGCGTGTTCGCAAAAGCAAGTAAAAATGCCAGCGCTGCGCGTATAATGTCCGCTGCAATCATTATTTTCTTTCTGTTCCATCTATCAACAAACACACCAGCAACAGGACCGAGAATTAGCACAGGTAGAGAAATCGCGATCAGAAAATACATTATATCCGTGGAGGTGCCGTGCCAGAGGTAAAGAATTATGGCGAATATGCCAAACATTGCAACCTCATCGCCGAGATTTGAAACGATCTGCCCAATCCACAGACAGGCAAAATCTCTGTTGCGAATCACTGATACTATGCCCCGCAGAGCCATCCAATGGATATCACAGCCCCGTATTTAAATATCTTCCGATGAAAACATTTATGGTATGAGATACCATGTCGGCGTTATGGATGATGATATCCAGAAAATGCTGGAAGAACTAGGCATTGAGGACTGGAAAGAGCTTTTCAAAGATGTACCCCCCGATGCCTGGAAAGACGGTATTGATATCCCTTCTATGAGCCAGTATGAGGTTTACCGATATGCCGTGGAACTTGCATCTAAAAACATGGACTTTTTCAAAATGCCCAACTTCCTCGGTGCCGGTGCATATTTCCATTTTGTGCCACCCGCTGTTATTGCCATTGCTTCAAGGTCAGAGTTCTACACATCGTACACACCATATCAGCCCGAAATATCGCAGGGTATGCTTCAAACACTGTTCGAATACCAGAGCATGATTGCGGAATTAACAGGTATGGATGTGGCAAACTCCTCTATGTACGATGCATCCACGGCGCTGGGTGAGGCTGCCAGAATGGCATACAGAATAAACAGAAGACGGGAAATACTGGTTCCCGAGAACCTTTACTGGGAAAAAGAAAGTGTGCTGAAAAACTATATCAAAGGATTGAATATGGTGGTGAAAAAGTATCCGCTCACCGAAAAAGGCATGGTAGATTTGGAAAAACTGAATGAGTACGTTAATGATAACACCGCAGCCGTGTATGTTGAAAATCCTAATTTTTTCGGTGTCATCGATAGCAATGTGCCGGAAATTAAATCTCTGCTGGATACCAAAACGATTCTTATAGTCGGCACGAATCCGATCTCACTTGGAGTGCTGAAACCCCCGGGAGATTACGGAGCGGATATAGTCATAGGAGAGGGACAGGTTCTGGGCAATCCAATTTCATTCGGCGGCCCGCTGCTGGGAATGTTCGCAACAAAGATGAAATATGTCAGAAAGATGCCGGGCAGGCTTATAGGCGCCACTGTGGATCGGAAAGGAAGACGGGCGTTTGCCATGACGCTTCAAACAAGGGAGCAGCATATAAGAAGGGGCAAAGCAACCAGCAATATATGCTCAAATGAAGCGCTGTGTGCCGTTATGAGCGCTGTTTATCTCGCGTATCTCGGCTCCAACGGGCTGAGAAAACTCGCCGAGAGGAATATGGAGAACGCAAAGCTTCTTATGAGAAAACTTGAGAACGCGGGATTCAAAGCTCCGCATTTTGACGCCCCGCATTTCAACGAATTTCTGGTAGAACTACCAGGCAACCCGTTCACGATTGCCGAAAAACTTGTGAAAAAAGGCGTTCACGGCGGACTGCCCATTCCAGAGGGTTGTTATGCAGGCGTTCCGAATTCAATGCTTCTGTGCACAACTGAAATGCACACTGAGAGAGATATGAGTCTCTTAGTTAGCGCGCTGCAGGAGGTGATTTGAATGTACAGGCAGGCGCACTACGACGAAAAATTGCTGAACGAAATGGGCGATTCAAATTACACACCAACATACATCGATATTCCCTCTAACCTTAAAAGGGAGAATCTAAAACTACCCGAGCTGCCAGAATATGAGGTGGTGAGGCATTACACGCGTTTGAGTGAGATGAACTACGGCGTAGATAACGGCATATACCCGCTCGGTTCATGCACGATGAAATATAACCCAAAACTCAGCGAAGAGATTGCGCGTTTGTTTATGTATCTGCATCCCTACCAGCATGAATCCACCGTTCAGGGCGCACTGAAAATCATGTACGAACTGCAGGAGATGCTCAAAGAAATTACGGATATGGACGAGTTCTCGCTTCAGCCCGCCGCAGGGGCTCACGGAGAATTTACGGGCATGCTTATCGTGCGTGCATATCACGAACTTAACGGTGAAATTGAAAAAAGGAGAAATGTCATCGTCCCGGATTCCGCTCACGGTACCAATCCTGCAAGCGCGGCTATGGCCGGATTTAATGTGATAGAGATTCCTTCCGACGAGAACGGTATGATAGACATGGAAGCCCTTGAAAATGTGGCCGATGACACCATCGCGGCTTTTATGATAACGAATCCCAACACCCTCGGCATATTCGAAGAGAACATTTTAGAAATTGCGAAAATTATGCATAGAAATGGTGCTCTTCTTTACTACGATGGTGCGAATCTTAACGCCATTATGGGCATAACCTCTCCGGGAAAAATGGGATTTGATATAGTGCATCTTAACCTTCACAAAACATTCAGCACACCGCATGGCGGCGGCGGACCCGGTGCGGGGCCGGTAGGCGTCAATAAGAAACTCGCAGAGTTCCTTCCCGTACCCATTGTGAGATACGACGGAGAAAAATACTATCTGGATTACGGACTCAAACATACCATAGGAAAAGTCAGAATGTTTTACGGAAACTTCGGAGTGCTTGTAAAAGCCTGGGCATACATAAAAAACAAGGGCGGTGAGGGACTGAAAAACGCGGCGATCAGAGCTGTTGTCAATGCCAATTATCTCAAAGAGAGAATTCTGGGACATTACGAGATGCCCTATAAAAGATTGAGAAAGCACGAATTTGTGGTGAAACCCAGAAACACAAAGGCTCTTGATGTGGCCAAAAGACTTCTGGATTTCGGTATGCATGCACCCACGATATATTTCCCACTCATCGTGCATGAAGCCTTGATGATAGAGCCCACGGAGTCCGAAACAAAAGAATCGCTGGACAGATTCGCTGATGTTATGATTAAAATCGCGGAAGAAGCGGAAAACGATCCAGAAAAACTGAAAAATGCACCACAGAATACGGCGGTTCAGAGAGTGGATGATGTGCTCGCGGCCAAGAAACCCGTGCTGACCTGGAAGATGCTCTAATCTTCGCCCACGCTGTCGCGCACCCATCTGAGATACTCTTCGCTCCCGTCCTCAATGGGCCTGTCTCTTATACAC
>WAOZ01000048.1 GCA_015520975.1 DHVE2 group archaeon
CATCAATAATCCGTTTAAAATTTTATTTGAAAAAATTATGAGAAAAATTACAAAAAATTTAAATATTTAATTAATATATTAAATTTGGGTGGAGATGTATGAAAACTTTGAATCTCACCATAATTCTGATTATCGCAATGACGGTATTTTCCGTCATTATGCTCATGCCCACACAGTATGAAAACAGCAGAGAAAACTACAGAGCATTTGAAGAAATTATGATCAGCAACAGAACAGATGAGGTGAATGCCACAAATATTTCTTTCACACAGGACGGCGCTGGAAACCTGTATGTGGTATGGGACGAATTGGAACTCGGGACATACAAAATCCAGATGACGACATCGTGGGATGGGGGCATAACATGGACAGGCTCCACAAGAGACATCATAGTCGGCGGTGAAGAATACGACGCACGACAGCCCTGCATCGTTGGAGGACCAAATAAGGGAGAACTGTACCTCGCATGGAGCGAGTTTTCCTCGCTCACAGGAAATAATGAAATATTTTTCCATAACTCCAGCGATGGCGGTGCAACATGGACGGCCACCAAGCAAATAACAGTATCATCCACATCCGGCAAATACTTCACCAACCCGATGCTCGCATTAACTCCCGAAGGAACATTTTACGGGGTATGGCTCGGCTTCGATCCGAACCACACATACAGCAGAGGCTATTACAGGGAGGTTTATTTTGGCTATTCACTGGACGGTGGCGCAACATGGAGCTCGGTTGAAACATCCATCATAGTGAGCGATGTGACCATTGATTCAAACGCCTCGGCACCGTTTATACTTGTGAATTCAACGGGCGCTATTTATGTATTCTGGACCAAATATGTTCCCCTTTACGATTCCACAGAGGTCTTTGTCTCAATATCCGCCGATGGAGGCAGGACATGGCGCTATATGGAGATAAGCTATATTGACAAAGCAACAAAAGCCGCCAATGTGACAGCTGCAGAGTACAATGGATATGTATATGCATTCTGGGAGCAGAGCGTCGTAGTTAACGGTGTGAGCGGTGTTGAAATCGCTTATTCATACTTTGATGGTGCGGTCTGGTCTGGCACGAGAGGTGATACATTTATAAGTTATTTTGATGCACATCCGGCTCGAAACCCAACGGCTGCTGTATACAAAAATCTCACCGTTATGTGGAGCGAATACGATGAAAACACGCTTTTTGACCAGATATTCATCTCGGAGACCATTGATGGGACTTTATGGTCTGGTGCAAAGGACGATATCGTTTACACAGTAGGCAAAAGGGATCACTGGACACCAAAAAATCTCTATCTCTTAGGAGACTTGAAAGTTGTATGGAGAAGTTATGTTGATCCATATCTCAAACAGAGAGGTAGCGTTGAAGTGTTCACACTCGCAAACATACTTGTACCAGAGTTCGATATACAAACACTCGGATTGCTTGTTACTTTGATTATTCCAGCAATATCATTGCGTAGAGTGCATCTTCATCGAAACGCAAAGAGGTAATAGATGTCACCTCGATACCAAGCGCATCTATGGAAGGCCTGACTTTGGTGGGAAATTTACATACTCCATTTTTCTCGAACTCGCAAGATTCGCAGAGGTTGCACGCACCCGGAAAAAGAGAGTGCACATACGGATACTCTTTAAAAAGCATTTTCTCCCGCCGGAGAAGATAGTTAAGTATTTCCCTTTTTTCCGTTTCGAAATTGTCCATATCGACTTTAAATTTCAGCAGCAGGGCGTATTTATAGAAGGAAAGCCACTCTTTCGCATCTTTCCATGATGGAGTGTTTGGAGGACAAGATAACCTTTTACCGTAAAACTCGCAGGTTCTGCATTTCCACACGGGACGCGGGGATACCTTTATGTTCTCAACATAGATCTTTTTCTCCCACAAAAGCTCCATAGATGCTCACCTGCGGAGTATACGCAGAAAAAATATAATGATTTCCTATTTTTGGGTGAGTTGCAATCCTAGAGAAAAATAAAATAGTAAAGATTAATAAAAGATGAGCAGGGAATTTGATGTTTGCAAAATAGCGAGGATGGGAGTGAGAGTGTTAAAGA
>WAOZ01000049.1 GCA_015520975.1 DHVE2 group archaeon
GAAATAAAGTATCCTCCGTATTACTCCCCAGTTCTCGATAAATATGACATAGAAGAGATAAAATCTATGCCTAAAAAAGACAGAGTCAGAGTTATTGCGGAGCATAACCTCCACATAAGCGTACTGGAAATAAAAAAGATAAAGCAAGCAATCCACGAAGAGCGGATCTGGGAATACGCTGAGATAAGAGCAAGAGAGCATCCGCAACTGTTAAAAGCATACAGAACCATCCTTAAATACTCCCGGTTTCTGGAAAAATTCGAGAGTTTGAGCCGAAAATCCGCATTCTTCTATACAGGGGAAGAAAGTTTGAAACGCCCGCTCGTCAGGCTCGTTAAAAAAAGACTCAGGCAGTTTAAATCAAATGGCATAGTTATTTCCGTACCGCGACCGTGGAGCGAGAATCTTGAGCGCATTCCGGCGAATGCCTCCGTTAAAACACCTTTTGGACTTGTTCCTTTGGAACTGGAGGATATTTATCCCATACAGCAGTCGGAGTTTCCCTGGGATGAGGAATTCAATGTCCCGGAAAATTATGAGTGCATATCCCGTGATGAATTCAATCTGCGGAAAATAAGGGCAATCGCAAATTATCAGTTCGGCAAGGGTGCAGGGGATGCCCTGTTTTCCGGCGAAGTGAAACTGATATGCTCAAAAAACACGGGCAAGATAAGAAATGTTATCGTTGACGGCGAACACATTGCATCGTTGAGGGCAGGAGACGGTTTGTTCACGCTCAGAATTCACGGCGCAGTGCGACTCCATCGAAAATTCAAACGCCCGAAATTGAGAGTTGTGGTCTCCGAAGAATCCGCCGAATTCAACAGGGTCGGGAAAAATGTGTTCGCAAAATTTGTTGTGAAAGCAGATAAAAACATACACCCAGGGGATGAGGTGCTCGTGGTCACGAAAAAAGATGAGCTGGTTGCTGTTGGAAAATCGCTTATGAACAGCATAGAAATGAAGCATTTCAATAAAGGTATGGCCGTTAAGGTGAGAGAGGGAATAGACAAGCCTAAATCAGGTTTAATGAAATGAACGGCAAATCACGGAAAATATATATGCATCTTCTGTTATTGCGTGGTGTGAATCCTTATCTGAAAATAATACGTCCATTCAATTGTGTTATGGGCGCTCTGGCAGTCGTGCTTGTGGCCATCATCGTGAATGGACTGAACCTAATAGATTACTCACAAGAGGTTATTCTCGGTATGGCTGTTGTGTTTTTATCAATGGCAGGTGGCAATGTTCTCAACGATTATTATGACAGAGATGTGGATCTGATAAATCATCCCAACAGACCCATACCATCCGGCGAAATATCTCCCAAAAACGCTGTTGTATATGGCACCGTTTTGTTCAGCATTGCGTTGTTTCTCGCGCTTCTCATAAATCCCTGCGCACTCGCAATAGCCGCTTATGCTCAAATAATAATGCTTCTTTACGAATCATCTCTAAAAAAAGAGGGTTTCGTGGGCAATGTGGCCATAAGCATACTAGTGGGTATGATATTCATTTTTGGGGGTGCGATTATAGGCAACATTCAGAAAGTTATCATTTTCGCGTTTATGGCCGGACTTGCGAATCTGGGGCGAGAAATCGTTAAGGATGTGGAGGACATCTGCGGCGATCTGGACAGAAAAACTTTACCGAAAAAAATCGGAAAAAAGAGAGCGGGTATCGTGGCATCCATATTTTTCATCTCCGCGGTGGCACTCAGCCCGCTTCCGTATCTGCTTTTAGGATTTTCCATTTGGTATCTTCTGACCGTGATGATCTCTGACGCAATATTCATATACACCTCCATTATTCATTTCAAAAATCCGTCGCTGGGACAGAAATATGCAAAACTCGCCATGCTGGCGGGTCTCGGAGCCTATTTAGTAGGCGGTCTCACATAACGGAGGAATACCCTATGAAAGTGCTGGATTACATTTACAGGAAAGTATCCGAAGGAAAAATGCATATGACTTTGATCGATCCTGCAAAGCAATCTCCTGAAGAATCCGCCAGAATAGCCTATGAAGCATATCTCGCTGGCACAGACGCAATAATGATTGGTGGTTCCACGGATCTGAGCATGGAACTTGTGGACGAAACGGTGCTGAAAATAAAAGATCGTGTCAACTTGCCCACCATACTTTTTCCGAGCGGTGCGCATGTGCTATCCAGATATGCGGATGCGCTTTACTTTATGAGTCTCCTCAACTCCCGCAATCCGGAATATCTTGTAAAACAGCAGGTTAAAGGTGCGCCAATAGTCAAGAAATTTGGCATAGAGCCGCTTCCCATGGGATATCTCATCGTGGAACCGGGGATGACCGTTGGGAAGGTGGGCGAAGCGGAACTTTTACCGCGAGATAAACCGGAGATTGCTGCGGCTTATGCGCTTGCAGCACAGTATTTCGGTATGAAACTTGTGTATCTGGAGGCTGGTAGCGGTGCGCCTGAACCTGTACCTCCATCCATGGTTGAAGTTGTTAAAAAAGAAATAGATATACCTCTGATAGTCGGGGGTGGAATCAGAACACCAGAGTCTGCGCATAATCTTGCCCGAGCAGGAGCGGATATCCTCGTCACCGGCACACTTGTGGAACAGGTATCGGATGTGAAAAACGCTCTTAAAGATCTGATTTCTGCAATAAAAACCCTCTGAGCCCGGACAGCATCTTTTTTGCTTTTTTGATTGTTCCCGTGGTTTTATATGTGTTTATGCCTCTGCTCTGAAGAAATTTTATTATTTCATCCTTGTACCAGTGTCTGCATTTTATTATGACGAAAAAATCATCGTAGTAAACTATCTTTGCCTTTTCGTCAATTCTATCGCGGATTTCCCGGATGAGCACGCGCACCAGCATATCATTCTTTGCTATGATGTATCTCCTTCTTCCAACCTTATCTTTCACAACCACAGATAACATTAAGAAAAGGATTTATATAACTTCTCGCAATCATCACGGGAAGCGCGGGGGTTCCCGAGCATGGCCAAAGGGGCCGGACTTAAGATCCGGTGACGAAGGTCTTCGTGGGTTCAAATCCCACCCCCCGCATAATGCCAAATATTTTTGTCCAAAGCGATAGATACTGTGGCGATAAAAATATAAATATGTGAAGGAGTATTCACGCACAGGTGGTCATTATGGACGACAAAGATGCAATAATGGATCAGTACTACCAGGAACATATTGTAACCGCACTTATTGGTGCAAAGGTGGATACAAAGTACATAGATGAAATTGCAAGGTCACTGGTTGATGTGAATAATGTTGAAGATATATTTCTGGTCACGGGGGAATATGACATAATAATAAAGGTTAAATTCCCCTCATACGGAGCGCTTAAGAATTTCATTCTGGAAACAGTTTCGCATCTTAACGGCGTGATGAAAACCGAAACCATGATGGTTGTAAACACTTACAAAGAGCGAGGCATAAAGTTTGAATAAATAAAATGAGGTGATGAAAATGTCGGATAAAGATGCCCTCTATAACGAAATACTCGGTATGATGTCGGATCTGGAAGAAGACACATCTCTTCCAAGGAACATTAGAAGGGGAATCGCGCAGGCTAAGGAAATTCTAACAGATGAGACAAAGGCGCTTGATGTTAGAATTGCAAGTGCCGTGTTCGCCCTTGATGAAATTGCAAATGACCCGAATATCCCGGTTCATGGAAGAACCATGGTTTATATGATTATGAGCAAACTTGAAACTCTTTCAAAAGAACTATCCTCCTAAATTTATATATCTTTGATACTTAACCATGGTATGGACCTGAATACTTTCCTGCACATCTTCACGCCATTATTTGCGGTTATAGATCCTTTCGCATCCTTGCCGCTGTTTATGTCGTTTACCGCAGGGCTGAGCTCAAGACAGAGAAAAAGAATCGTGAGAGACGCAAGCATAACTGCCGTATCCCTTCTTCTATTCTTCGCCTTCTTCGGAATATACATTCTTGAATTTTTCGGGATCTCAATAGAGGCCCTTATGATCGCCGGCGGATTACTTATGATTTTAGTTGGTATGGAGATGGTGCGTGAGGGCGACAAACCTCGTGGTACCAAAAAGAAAGTGGCACTTCATGAAGAGATGGGCGATGTGGCAATAGTTCCTCTTGGCACACCGATGCTAGCCGGACCAGGCGCGATATCCCTCGTTATAATATTGATGCAGAAATACAGCTCGGATATATTCACCGTGATAATATCTGTCATTCTGGTTATTAT